>NZ_LSIZ01000007.1:0-31101 GCF_001556505.1 Streptococcus sp. CCH8-H5
TTCGACAAACCTCATTGAGTCTCTTAACAAAGAAATCAAACGTCAAACGAAAAAGCAGGTTCTTTTCCCTAACGAGGAGGCTCTGGAACGTTATTTAGTTATCCTGTTTGAAGATTATAATTTCAAGCAAAGTCAACGCATCTATAAAGGGTTTGGCCAATGTTCTGACACACTTGAAAGCTAATTTGATTAACATTCTTCAACTCTACTTGAGTGTTTACACATAATTATTGACAGTATCTTTTATATGTTACTTCTTCTGAAAATTAGAATTAAGTGGCTGTAGATAAGTTTAATATTAGATTTTTTATTAATTATTTTTCCCGAATAATTTATTAAACCATCAAAAAAAGCCCCAAAGGGCTAAAATCTTTACAATATTTGGGTATGTTCTGATAGTTGCTTCATTGATTTGAAACAATACCAAATGACAATCCAAGTGCAGATATCAGACATCATCGACTTAAGATTTTTTTGACCAAGGCCTTCAAATCTGGAACTACTTCTTCCATAAACCATGGATTTTTTGCTTGCCAAATATTATTTCGAGGAGAAGGATGAACGAGAGGGAAAAACTCTGGTAGATAATCTTTGTAATGCTTAACTGTATCTGTTAATTTTGCTGACGATTTTTGATGTAAATAGTAATGCTGTGCATAATTACCTACTAAAATCGTCAATTGGATATCAGGAGCTAAAGCAAGAACTTTCTCATGCCACTTATCTGCAAATCCTTTGCGAGGAGGTAAATCACCTGATTTACCATGACCTGGGAAATAAAAATCCATTGGTACAATAGCAAACATACCAGATTCATAGAATTCTTCGCGTGAAACCCCCATCCAATCCCTGAGATTATCACCACTAGGATCATTCCAGTAAAGGCCAGACTCTTGGGCACGAATACCAGGAGCTTGTCCAACGATATTAA
This sequence comes from Streptococcus sp. CCH8-H5, assembly GCF_001556505.1. Classification (NCBI taxonomy): domain Bacteria; kingdom Bacillati; phylum Bacillota; class Bacilli; order Lactobacillales; family Streptococcaceae; genus Streptococcus; species Streptococcus sp. CCH8-H5. The sequence goes on from NZ_LSIZ01000007.1 coordinate 932, forward strand.
TCCGAGCCGTTTTTGGAATGGAAAACAAGGGTTTTATACCTTGTTCCGTATAAACTTTATTTTGTTCATCAGCCATAATGGCTTGTGTTAATTCATCGAGTGTTTCCATATTTTCCTCCTCAAAAAAGAGACAAAACTGTCTCTCTTTTTTATTTGATTAACTCATAGATAGCTTCTGCATAAATGGCAGCTGCACGGTACAAGTCTTCAACCTCAGTAAACTCATTCGCTTGGTGCATAGTGTTGACATAACCAGGGAACATAGCTCCATAGGCAACACCACGTTTTAGGAGACGTCCAAATGTCCCACCACCAATAATTTGTTCATGACCTTTAAGTCCTGTTTGTTTCTCATAGACTGAAAGAAGAGTCTCTACCATAGGATCATCAACTGGTACATAATGTGGCACATGACCATGTTCTGAGAGACTAACTGCCTTAGGACCTTCAAGTTTTTCAAGACCATCCTTAATAGCGTCCGTATCAACCCCTTGAGGGTAGCGGAAATTCAAAGCGATTGTATTATCTGCTGATTCCTTATTGAAATGAAACACCCCAGCATTCATGGTCAATTCACCCATCTTAGGATCTGTGTAAGCAAGACCTACTTTTTCACCAAAGAAATCTTTATGCAATGTTTCAGCAATTAAATCCAAATACTTTTTAGCATTACCTTGAAAATCAAATTGGCTAAGGAAGAGTGCCAAGTAGGTTGCTCCATTAATACCATTTTGAGGCATCATACCATGAGCAGATTTCCCATGAATAGTCACATGAAAAATACCTGCTTCTTCAATCACTTGACCAGTCACCTCTTGGTCAGCAACAAAGTCTTTTAATTTAGCCTCGATTTCTTTCAAAGTGATAGGTCCAGTGAAATCTGCACTTGCAGATTCAGGAACCATATTTTCACGCAAACCACCATTAAAAGACACAAGGCTAAATTCTCCATCATTTTGACCTTCAAAATGGAGATAAGCTGTAATATTACCCTTTTCACCATTGATAATTGGAAATTCTGCATCAGGTGAAAAACCAAAATCAGGATCTTTCAACCCATTATGAGCGAAGTAATAATCCATATCGCCCCAACCAGATTCTTCATCAGTACCAACAATGAAACGCACACGCTTAGATACTGGAAGCTCGAGTTCTTTAATAATTTTCAAGGCATAGTAACAAGCCATTGTTGGGCCTTTATCATCTGATGACCCACGAGCATAAAGTTTGCCATCTTTGATTACAGGTTCATAAGGATCTGTATCCCAACCACTCCCAGCTGGAACTACATCCAAGTGTGCAAAGATACCCAATACTTCATCACCTTGACCAAATTCAAAGTCACCAGCATAATTATCAATATTACGAGTTTTATAACCATCACGTTCAGCTAAAGCAAGAAAATGTTCCAAAGCTTTTACTGGTCCAGGACCAAATGGGTGCTTATCATCAACCTTACTGTCATCACGTTCTGAGTTAATACGCAAAAGACCAAAAAGGTCCTCCATCAAGGCATCTTTGCGCTTATCAACTTCGGCACGAAAATCAATTGTCATAATTTACTCCTTACTGTCTCTAGTTAGCACTATTTTACCATTTTTAGTAAGAGTTTTCATCCCTTATAAACAAAGCCAATAAAAAATGCAATCCCTTACCGAATGTCAAAAGACTTCATACCATCTTTAATAGAATGTGAAAAATTCCTAAATCAGGAACACTCGAATCTAAAGTAATAGCATTTATATCAGTTAAGAGGTAAAGCTCTTGACTATCTAGCTCTTTATACTTTAGGCCCTCCTATTAGGAATCAGCACATTGTAGCATCTCGATAATGTCATTTCAAGAATTTCCATAAACTTTAGAATATTCTCTTCATTAATGCTATAATAGGACTATCAAAACTAAGGAGATGCATTATGCCATTTGTAAAGATTGATCTCTTTGAAGGTCGTACTGAAGAACAAAAAATCGAACTTGCTCGCGAAGTTACTGAGGTTGTATCACGTGTTGCCAAAGCACCTAAAGAAGCCATTCACGTTTTCATTAATGATATGCCAGAGGGAACTTACTACCCACATGGTGAAATGAAGAAGAAAAACTAATCATCATTAAGCAGTCACATCCGTGGCTGCTTTTGATATAAAAAAACTGGAAACAAACTCCAGTTTTTTTATATTATCGTTGGTAATTCATCATCGTCGTCAAAATTCTCAACGACTTCTTCACCAGGCAATGGTTTTTGTAGTTTTCCCAAGATAAAACGTGAGATTGGACCAACCACTAGAAAATTAAGTGGTAAAGCCATGATAACATTTGTCAACCAAGCACGACCATAGGATAATAGCGTCACCGACTGACTGTTGTAAACTAATCCATAGAATGACATAAACGTTACCATGAATAGCGCCATGGTTCCAGAAATCACTAAAATCTTTGCCCATCGTTTATCATGGGCTTTTACTTTATGCAAAATTGCAAATGCTATTGTTTTGGCTAGTGGTCCCACCAAAAGCATATCAAGTAAGAAAGCAACCACAAATCCAGGAAGATAACCTTGGAAAAAGTGACCCCAAGCAAAGGGAACTACTCCAGTCCAATCAAGGATGAGAAGATTCCAGAGACTCATCCCACAGACCATCATCCCACACATCAAAAACGTAAAAAGCAAAGCTTCTTTAAAATTACGAGGCATTAAAATTCTCCATTTCTAAAAGTTCTATTTTAGCATATCAAAAATATTTTCTCCTCGTAAGTTAAATTTCTCTCATGAAAACGTATTATTTTAGGATAGTTTCCATTTCTGTATATCTCTGTTTCATACCTAAACGTTCGTAAAAACGTAGAGCACCTGCATTATCATTCCATACGTGAAGTGTCAGATTATAACAACCTAGCTCCTTAGCATAGTCCAAGGCAAATTGGTAAAGCTTTTCTCCTAATTTTTGACCTCGAGCTTCCTTATCAACACATAAATCATCAATAAAAAGAGTCTTAACAGCCTTTTGTGGACCATCATTTTCAGTTTCTTCTTTAATCATTAAGAAAAGATGGCCCAAGATACGCCCTTCGTCATCCTCGTACACAAACACAGGTTTTTTTGAGTCATTAATTACTGCTTCTAACTCTGCATCTGTAAATTTACTGCCTTTTGACTTAAAAACATCAGGGCGCGCTTGATGATGAACAATAAGAATCTGCTCCAATAACTCCTGTAATCTTGGAATATCTTCAAATTTTGCTAAACGAATCATGATTACCTCCACAAAAAAAGATGGGTAAGACCCACCTTAATTCTTATTTACCAAGTTTTGCTTTAGCTGCATCTGCAAGAGCTGTGAAAGCTGCTGCATCGTTAACTGCCAAATCAGCAAGCATTTTACGGTTAACTTCGATTTCAGCCAATTTCAAACCGTGCATCAATTGTGAGTATGACAAACCATTCAAACGAGCTGCCGCATTGATACGTGTGATCCAAAGTTTACGGAAATCACGTTTCTTTTGACGACGGTCACGGTATGCATAGTAGTAAGAGTTCATTACTTGTTCTTTTGCAGTACGGAACAAGATGTGTTTTGCACCATAGTAACCTTTAGCAAGTTTCAATATACGTTTACGACGTTTGCGTGATACAACGCCACCTTTAACACGAGCCATTTATATATTCCTCCGAATTAATTCTAGTTTAGTTAATTTGTAATGCTTGTAGCGAATTAACGCATTTGTGAAAGCATTGATTTGATACGTTTAAAGTCACCTGAATGTACCATTGACGCTTTACGAAGGTGACGACGTTGTTTTTTAGTTTTACCGTGGAAACGGTGAGATGTGAAGGCACGGAAGCGTTTCAATCCACCTGAACCTGTACGTTTGAAACGTTTAGCTGATGCGCGGTGTGTTTTTTGTTTTGGCATTTTAAAATTCTCCTCTTAAAATAGTGTTAGTTTGACAATTATTTTTTGTCAGGAATTGGTGCAAGTTGCATGAACATTTGACGTCCATCCATCTTCGCTCTTTGCTCAATAATCGCAATATCTTGCGTTTTTTCAGCAAATTCCGCCAAGACCTTAGCTCCGATTTCTTTGTGAGTAATCATACGACCTTTAAATCGGATAGAAACTTTAACCTTGTTTCCTTTTTCAAGGAATTTACGGCCATTACGAAGTTTAGTTTCAAAGTCACCTTTATCAATAACTGGACTCAAACGAACTTCCTTAACGGTAACAACGCTTTGTTTTTTACGTTGTTCTTTTTGTTTCTTTTGATACTCAAATTTGAACTTACCGTAGTCCATAATCTTCGCAACAGGTGGCGTAGCTTGTGGTTGGATGAGAACCAAGTCAACATTTGCATCATCTGCAATAGCTTGTGCTTCTGACAATGGTTTAATTCCCAATTGTTCACCATCAAGACCAACAAGACGAACTTCGCGAACGCGAATTTCATCGTTAATGAATAGATCTTTCTTAGCTATGATCTTCACCTCTTTATTTTTTTAGAGAAAAACAAAGCGGACTTGATATACAAGCCCGCACACATAATATCCCTAGAGGGATTTGACATGTTGGGCCAGACAACCTAAGTCGCAAGGCGAGAAGTTCTCACTTCTGCTTTTCTCATTGTTAATAGTATAACAAGTGAGTCATCCTTTGTCAATAATTTTTTTTGCTTTTTCTTGAATAAATTCCACAACACCATCAATAGACACACCTGTAGTATCAAAAGTGATGGCATCTTCCGCTGGTTTAAGAGGTGACACCTTACGATGACTATCTTTATAGTCACGTTCAGCAATTTCTTTTTTTAGAGTCTCAAGGTCAGCAGGGATACCTTTTTCGATATTTTCCTTATAACGACGTTCTGCACGTTCATCAACTGAAGCAACCAAGAAAATCTTGAGTTCTGCATCAGGCAAAACTACGGTCCCGATATCACGACCATCCATGATAATAGCCCCATCTTGAGCGATACGTTGTTGTTGCGCAACGAGTTCTTGACGCACTTCAGGAATAGCTGCGACCCAAGAAACATTATTTGTAACTTGGTTATCACGAATTGGGTGTGTAATATCGACATCACCTACATAAACTTGCTGACTACCATCTGCTGCTTTTCCGAATGAAATCGGATATTGAGATAGTTGCTCCAAAATTTCTGGTACATTTTCCTCAGTTAAACCATTCTGCAAGGCCAAATAAGTTGCAGATCGGTACATGGCACCTGTGTCAAGATAAGTATAGCCAAGATTTTTTGCAATAATCTTGGCTACTGTACTTTTTCCACTTGACGCAGGACCATCAATAGCAATTCTAATATCTTTCATGATGTTCCTTTGCTTTAAAAATTATTGAACGTTAACGACGTCACCTGGGTTAGCATACCAGTAACCATTTGTCATGTGATCAGGGTTAAGACGTTCCAATTCATCTACAGAAATACCTGCACGTGCGGCGATTGAACCAGCACCTTCACCAGATTGAACAACAATTGATGAACCATCTGCTGCTGCCGTAGCGCTTGATGGTGTTGTCTCAGGTGACTCAGTTGCATCTTCTTTTACTACATGTTTAGAAGAGCTTGATGCTTTAGTTGAAGATGATTTCTCTTTTGAAGATTTTTCTGTATTAGATTTCTCACTTTCCTCATCTTTGTTTGAGTCTTTCTTGCTAGATGAAGATTTAACAACTTTGCTAGTTGATGATGAGTAGAATCCAGATGATTCCTTAGATTCCGCAGTTTTGTTTCCACCGACATTTGAAGTATAGAAAACAAAGAACAAAATACATACAACAATAACAAAGAACAATCCAAGCAAGACTGTCAAGAATGATGAATTAATGAAGCCGCCACCTTTTTCGCGTTTTTCATCAGAAGGAGTTACATCCTCTTCTTCATAATCCTCAAACTCATCTTCATCATCTAGAAAATCAGCGTCAACTACTTCTTCCAACTCTTCGTCAGAAACCTTATCTTCCCATGGTTTTTTACTCATGATATTCTCCTTGTAAAAACAATAAATCTATTTTAAAATAATACTATGAAAGTATCATTAATTCCAGAAAAATGTATCGCTTGTGGTTTGTGCCAAACCTACTCTCCCGTCTTCGATTATGATGACGAAGGAATTGTTAGGTTCAGAGATAGCGACCAACTCAATCAAATTATTGAAAACACCCCTGAGACTTTGACTGCTGTCAAGTCTTGTCCCACTAAAGCCCTTATTTGCGAAGTTTAAGCTTGAGGGCTTTTTTTGATTCCTCATAAAAGGCAAAGTAATCAAAGTTGGTCATATGATCCAATAGCTCTACCTCACCTTTGAAATCAGGGTGAAGCGCTAAAGCATCTAAGAAATATTTCTTTGGCCACTTTCTCATATAAAACTGACGTTTTTTACCATTTTTAAAAATAAGGCTCAAGCCAGTTTTAATAACTTCGACTTTTTCAATATCACTAATTTTCACTTTGCGTGGTTTAAAAATATTGAAAGAAACAATACGCAGAATCCCATGATCTTCAATAATAAAGTAACGATGGAATCCTAAACCAAACAAGGCAACGAAAATAGTGAAGAGCATCAAAATATGTGAGGGCACCGAGTACAACTCGAACAGAAGAGCCGCCGCAATAAAGATTGGCGTAATGGCTAAAGACCAGTAGATGATTAGCCAAGATAATTCGGGTTGCCAATGGTAACGATACTTGCCGAAAATTTTAATCATCTCAGCACCTCCATTACTTCTAATTTTACCATAAAATCAGTATTTAGCAAGCTCTATTAAGGTTTACTGACAATTCCAAGAATAACATCTACGGCTTTTTCCATTGTCTGCAAGGAAACAAACTCATATCGACCATGCATATTTTCGCCCCCAGCAAAAAGGTTTGGAGTTGGAATACCCATAAATGAAATCTTTGAACCATCTGTTCCACCTCGAATGGGTTCAATAACTGGCGTAATATCCAATTCCTCCATAACTCCTTTAGCCAACTCAACAGGCGTCATATCTTTTTCAATAACCTGACGCATATTATAGTATTGATCTTTGAGTACCAAATCAACTCGTATCTGACCAAAAGCTTTATTCATTTCGTCAGTAATCTTTTGGAAAGTTGCCTTACGATTTTCAAAAGACTCTGTTTCAAAATCACGGATGATATAAGAAGATTTTGCTTCTTCAACGGTACCTGTCATGGTTTGAAGATGGTTGAAACCTTGATAGCCATCTGTCAACTCAGGGCGTTCTTCCGCTGGTAACCGATTATGGAAATCAATTGCTAACTGCAAGGCATTAACCATTTGGTCTTTTGCTGTTCCAGGGTGAACATTACGTCCATGGAAGGTAAGTTCTGCTCCCGCAGCAGAGAAGGTTTCATACTGTAATTCACCCAATGGGCCACCATCAACTGTGTAGGCAAAATCAACATCAAAATCATCGACATCAAATTTATCTGCGCCAATTCCGATTTCTTCATCGGGACCAAAGCCTACACGAATCTCACAATGTTTGATTTCAGGATGAGCCTTCAAATAAGCCAAGGCTGTCATAATCTCAGCAATACCAGACTTATCATCAGCTCCAAGAAGAGTTGTGCCATCTGTCGTAATAAGTGTCTGACCGACATAATTCTTGAGATTTGGAAAATCTGCTGGATCTAGGTTATAACCTGAACTTCCAAGGGGTATGATACCTCCATCATAAGAGTCAATGACTTGAGGTGACACACCTTCTGCATTAAAATCAGCAGTATCCATATGAGAGATGAAACCAATCTTACGTGTTAACTGGTCGTCGTTAGCCGGAAGGGTTGCCACTAGGTAACCATTACTTTCCAAATAATGGATGTTACTTAAACCTAGTTCTTCTAATTCTGGTTTTAGAACCTTCAAAGCAAAATCTACCTGGCTTTGTGTTGTTGGTGTTCTTGTCGCATTTTCGTCACTACGTGTATTGATTTTAACGTAACGTAAAAAACGCTCTAAGAGTAAATCGTAGCCCATAAGCACTCCTTTAGTTGTATTTAGTATTTACCTCAATTATAGCATAAAAACCCATCATATTGATGGGTTAACCGTATAACTTAAACTTTAGATTCTTTTTCGTAGTAAGACTTAATCCCTGCCACAATTGCGTTAGCTAAAGTCTCTTGATAAGCAGAGGTATTCAAGCGAGCGGCTTCTTGAGGATTTGACAAGAAGCCAAGTTCAAGGAGAACTGCTGGCGCTGTCGTTTCACGCAAGACTGCAAAGGTTTGACGTTTCACGCCCTGGTTTTGAGCGCCAGTCGCATTAATAAGGCTGGACTGGATGGCATTGGCCAAAGTGTCACTCATACTCAAACGAGTCGGATTAGCATGGTAGGTCGCATTAATGCGTGATGGGTATTCTGCATAAGGTTGGTAATAATAGGTCTCAATCCCCTGTGCTGCTGAACTTCCTGAAGCATTGATGTGGATACTTACGAAGATATCCGATTCAGAAGCATTAGCTGCACGAGAGCGATCCGTCAAATCAACATAGGTATCGCTGGTACGTGTGGTCACGACTTGATAACCTTCTGATTCTAGTTTAGCTTTCACACGGCTTTGGATGGCCAAAGTCAAGCTCTTCTCAGAAATACCAAAGTAAGAAGCACCTGGATCATAGCCACCATGACCAGCATCTAGATAGACAATCTTATTCAAAACATCGTAGTTTCCTCTTGATGCCGAACCGATTTTCTTAGGTGCCACCACATCAGCGGAAGTTGCCCCAAAACCGATATTTTTACCTGAAGCATCAACAATATACCCATGAACGATATACTTGCCTGAATTCCACTTGTGCTGACTAGCTGAAATAGTCACCATGTAGGAACCATCATCCTGTTTTGTGGCATTATGCCAAACAAGATCATCCTGACCATTTTGCTCAGACCAGACTGGGATAACCACACCTGAAATACCGCTTGAATTCGTCAGATTGGTGATAAGAACGTCAAAAGTTCCACGATTTTTATCATTATTGGTAATAGTCAGTGTTCCTTGAGTTTTAGTGATATCAAGTGTCACTTGTTTGCCACCTAAGCCAATGAATTTACCATCATTGTCAACCAAATAGACATGAGAATTATAAAGGCCGCTATCACCTTTATGGTTGCTTGAACGAACAGTTACCTTATAGTCTCCATTAGCTTGCTTAGCTGCCTTGTACCAAATGATATCATCTTGACCGTTCTTTTCTGACCAAGTTGGAACTAGGACTTCTTTGAAGCCACGTGGCGCAATCAAGTTTGAGATAACAAGATCATAGCTACCAGTAGCATTGTTGAGACCAGTGATAGCAAGGTCAGCTTTAGGATATTGACTCTCTACTCCTTCATTTTCTACGGTAGAAATGGAATTATTACACATTGCATCCCATTCATAAAGTTTATAGGCCTCGATCAAACGGATAAGTTTCCCTGGATAACTTGGATCTGTCGCATATCCTGCATTCTTCAGTTCTTGAGCCGCAATGCGATAATCTGTTTCATTCACAACTTTTCGATAATTGTCTTTTCGCCACTCGGTACTCGTAAAAAATTTTGCATGGTCTACTACGCTATCATTCCATGAGGCATATTTTCGAAAAGCAGCATTGACTGTGATATAGTCACCATTAAGATATTCCTGTGTAGGTACAGTTACTATTTCTCCATGCCAGTCCTCTGAATCTTTAATGCCAAAAAGATTATTGTTGGGAACCTTAGCAAGTTCAGAGCTTCCCCAACCACTTTCTAGAATAGCTTGCGCTGCCGTGATAGATGGAAGGATTCCTTCCTTGGCTCCATCCATGGCTCCTTGCTTAATGGCACTAAGAAAAAGACGTTGATTCTGATCAATTTCGCTAAGATCATCTGCCTCTTGATAAGAGCTTGTGGTCACAGAACTATTGGTTAAGACAGCTATTTTTGAAGAATCTTCCAGACTTGTTTGCTTCTCCTCTAATACCTCTTCACTTTGTAGATTCATTTGACTCGTTGAATCATCGTGTACTCCTACTTCAGAATAGCTTGCCGCTTGATTATCAGTACTTTCTTTCAAAGATGAAGATGTATCAGTTGACGACAACATTTCATCTGCTTTCGCCGAATGACCAGACATTCCTAAAAATAAGATTGTCAACATGACACCGCACAATCCATAAGCTTTACTTTTCTTAAATCCAAAATGAAATCCTAATTGCATCTTAATTTCCTTCTCTACTTACAATTTCTGCTAATTCATTTTAAAACGATGAAACTATCAGTATCATAACGTCATAATATGAACCATCACCAATTTATTCGCAAAAAAAGCTAGAAACTTATCAAAAGTTCCTAGCTTTTTTAGTAGTATTGAAATATTAATCGACATCAACGAAACCAAAACGTGATAGAGGATACAATCTGAAAGAGATAACACCTTTAATTTGATCTTTGTCAATGAGACCAAACTTACGACTATCATCTGTATTACGACGATTATCGTTCAGTACAAGGTACTGCCCCTTTTCAATCTTAGTTTGTTTATTATCTGTCAATGTTGCAATGGAAAAATCATCAGTGAAGAAATTCCCAGGTGAAACTGTCGCTAAATAAGCTGATTTACCCTTACTAATATAGGCTTCGTCAACTGACTTATCATTAACATAAAGGAAATCATCCATAGCTGTCACGCTCTTACCCTCATCAGCAATAACACGCCCAATGTATTCTTTACCATTAACTGTATAAAGAATAAAATCTTTTTTCTGAGGCTCAACATTTTTATTGAAAGTAACATAGTCACCAGCATGAATATAGTCATTAGCCTGACCTTCAGTCACACGGTGTGTTGAGAAGACAAAAGCTCTCAACAACAAAATCACTACAATGGCAAGAACTGCTATGATAATATTTCGAATTAAATCTCTCTTAACCATACTCACTCCTTATGGGTTCTAATAAAATCATAACATAAATAGAGAAATAAAAAAAGAGGGAGTGAGCAAGCTCAATGTATCTCTCCCTCTCTTAAAACCAATGATTAAAACGTTTCACAGCTTAATAGTCCTCAAAAAATGTTTGCATATTGACATCATCTGGAACTAAAGCAAGGTATTTTTCAGCCGTTGCACGCGCCTGATCCCTGTAACCAAATTCACGCAAAATATATGCATAATCATGGAGGAATTCAGGATTTTCAGATAAATCTTTAGCCAAATCTTGATAGATTTGAAAAGCTTCTTCTTCATCATCAAGTGCTTGGTAGGCCTTGGCAATGTTCCAACGAGCCAAAACAGAATCAACTTCATAATCGGCTAAAGCCACTAGATCCTCGTAACGTTCTTCTTCCAAATAGAGCGTACTTAAACGTAAGATAATCTCATCTTGGTCCTCAGCCAATGGCAAGGCTTGCTTCAAATAAGATTCAGCAGATTGAGTGTCATGCAACTCGTAGGATAACTGTGACGCTAGCAAAAGTAATTGAACATCAAAGGCATTTTTAGAAATCCCTTGTTGTGCCATTCGTAAAGCTTCTTCGGTTTTATGTTCTGCATGTAACGACAAGGCGTAAATATACTCATAACCTTCGAAGTCAGAAGACATGGTTTCTATCTGCTTAAAGTAAAAATTAGCTTTTTGATACTCTTCTTGATCATAGAGCAAAGTGGCTAACTCAAAAGCAACGGTATCATCATACTCAATTTCAATAGCTTTTTCCAAAAATTCACGAGCAGCTTCAAACTTTCCAAGACTGGCATAAGCCTTACCAATGCGTTCATAAGTAGAAACGCCAGTCATCGCAAGAAGGTCACGATTATCTAATTTAGCATAGTAATGAATTGCTTGTTCAAAATTTCCAAGTTCAAACTCCATCTCAGCCAAACCAAAAATAATCAATGAGTCATCTGATAATTGACTTGCCTCCAACAACTTATCACGTGCCACATCAGTTAAGCCCTCCATTTGGTAGAGGTCAGCCTTTACAATTAAAGCAGACAAATAGTCGTCAGATTCTTCAGGTATGACATCCAAATAGAGAAAAGCCTCTTCAATATCACCATCTTCGGCAGCAATTTGTGCTAGATTGACATTAACCTCTGGAAAATCAAAGCGAACTTTTTCATAAATTTCCTGTGCCTGTGGTAAGAAACCAATAGATTCTAAGTATTGGCCCAACTCAACAAGAACCTCTGCAGGGTCCTCTCGTAAAGCTTTTTTAAAATATTTGTCTGCGTGGTCTAAATCTTGGTTTCCAATAGAGGCAACCATTTTTTCACTATTTAACATCGTCTTTTTGTCCTTCATTTTCTAAATCATCTTGATAAAGATTACTTACAGAACGGTACCAATCAAAAATCTCTCTAACAACAACCTTGACAGAGGCATAAATTGGAATCCCCAATAAGACGCCCCAAACACCGTAAAGAGAACCTGCTGTCAAGAGAATGAACATAATGGTAATCGGGTGAATACTTAGTTTATTCCCCAAAACGAGTGGAGAAACAAAACGTCCCTCAATAGTTTGCTCAATGAAGAAAATGATGAGGACCTTGATCAACATAGCGGGTCCTTGCACCAGTCCCATGATTATAACTGGTACCATAGCAAGAAAGCTTCCCAGATAAGGAACCATGTTTAGAAAACCTGCCATAATACCGAAAGTCATACCATATCGAAGACCTACAATCTTAAACATAATACAGAACATGATGGCAACAACAATAGCGACTGTAACCTGGCCTTGAACATACCCTTCGAGCTGACTATTAATATCTGAAAGCATACGAACAGTAGTTTCACGAAAGCGAGTTGGTAAGGCTGAGACAAAGCTATGTTTCATCTTTTGGCTATCTCTTAAAAGGTAGAAGAGAATGAAAGGTGCCAAAATGATAGCTACTGTCACCCTTGCTACTGTGCTCGCAAAAGTTCCAACCCATGTCAAAGCCGATGAAGAAAAGTTCTCAGCATAATTGACCATTCTCGCTGAGAAATCACTAAGCATGGACTCTAAATCACCATGGAAGTTAGAAAGAATAGGCAGATTAATCCAACGTTCCGTTTCACTATTGGCACGTGCAATATATGATGGTGCATTTCGTATCAAGATCAAAATTTGATTTTGTAAGCTTGGAATAGCTGTTGAAATCCCCCAAACCAAGAGCAAGCCAAGTATAGCGTAGATGACCAAGATAGACATGGTTCGACTCAATCCCGTTCTTTCTACAAGTAGTACCAAAGGTTTTATTAAATAATAAAGGAGCATGGAAATAACCAATGGCAACATAATAATGGTCATAAACTGGATGACGGGTGAAAAAATGGGACTAATCTTGGTAAAAATAAAAACCGTCAAACCAATCAAAAGTAAGATGAAAAAAGCTACGACAGCCTGATTATTCAATATCCACTTAAAAAACCATGTTTCTGAAAAATTTTCTGTTTTTTTACGCTTCATAGTTCCTCCCTATTTATCATAAAATGTTACAGTTTTATCTACCAAGTTCTGGTTACGATCGTAGCTAAATTTTGCAGAGAAGAATGGTCTATCTTCAAGGATCCACTTAAAAATCTCATAGTCACCTTCCCAAGTTGGTTTAGATAAGACCTCATCATATGGTACCCATTCAAGCGTTCCTTCACGAGACTCCTCATCTGAGATGAGTTCTCCTTCAAAACCAGTTACCTTAAAGACATAGGTGTACCAATCATGACCAGGGGTAAATTCTGGAAAGGTAATCATACCTTTAAAATCCATCTCAGTCACTGTAAAATGTGTTTCCTCGAGAATTTCACGACGAGCACATTCATCTGGTGTCTCTCCAGCTTCTAGTTTTCCCCCGACAGAAATCCACTTTCCTTCATGAACATCATTAGGCTTTTTATTACGATGTAGGAGCAAAAGCTCCTTTCCATTGTCAATATAACAAATGGTAGCTAACTTTGTCATAATGCATCTCTTTTCCAATGTTTTTTAAATATTATACCAAATATGGGATTGGATTTGGGCTTTGAGCAGACGATTTTGAGATATAGTTGAAAATCTGCTTTTCTGAACCTCCGGACAAACAAAAAGAGAACCAAAATAGTTCTCCTTTAATCTCTTAGTATTTCAAATAACGGCGCATTGCCATACGTGACCCAATCGAACCGATAATAATACCGACTGCAAAGAGGGTTCCGATAACCGCATAGACAAACCACTCTGGATCATACATCGAAATACCACCTTTGACAAAATCTGGATTCAAAGATGAGTAAACCATGTGATACAAAAGATAAATGAGCCCAGAAGGAATGATGGCACCAAGTGCTCCAATCCAAGCACCTTCCATCAAGTAGGGACGACGAATATATGAATTCTTAGCACCTACCAAACGCATGATTTGAATTTCAGTCGCACGTGACATAATGGTAATACGGATGGTATTTGAAATCAATAGGACAGCCACAATAGTTAAGAGTGCTGTGGCAATGATTCCCCAAAATTGAACACGTTTCATAGTGGACATCAGAATTTCAGTATCTGAGCCACCAAAGTTAGCATTATCAACACCCTGAATGGCTTTTGCTTCCTTGGCAACTCGACTCACATCATCTGGTGATTTCGTTTGGACGATGTAAACATCTGAAAGAGGGTTGGCATCTCCAGTAGCTGTCTCAAAACTTGAACCCATTGTTTCAATCAGTTGTTTCTTTTGCTCTTCTTTACTAGAGAAAGTAACCTTATCTACACCTTTGATTTTGGTCAAAGCATCATAAATCTTATGGTAGTCTTTATTAGCAACAATCTGTCCAGAAAGTTCTTTGACTGTTTTCGAGGCATCTGATGAATCAGGATCCAAGTAGACATTGACCTGAATATTCTTTTCAATATCTGAAGCCAATTTCTGCGTATTTAAGATAACAGATCCAAAGACACCTAAAAGTGAAAGAACAATCATTACCGAAAATACTGCCGTAAGTGTCGACAATAGATTACGTTTGAGATTCTTAATCGATTCTCCTAAATGGCGGAAAAAGCGTCTAATCATGGTAACCGTACTCTCCTTCCTCTTCATCACGAACAATACGTCCTTCTTCAATCGCTACGACACGATGACGAAGGTTATTAACGATAGTTGAGTTATGGGTTGCCATTATAATGGTAGTCCCTTGCAAGTTAATACGTTCAAGGACTTGCATAATTTCCCATGAAATCTCTGGGTCCAAGTTCCCTGTTGGTTCATCTGCAATCAACACTTTTGGATTATTGACGATAGCACGCGCAATAGCGACACGTTGTTGCTCACCACCAGACAATTGATTTGGGAATGAACGCATCTTGTGTTTAAGACCAACCAACTCGAGAACCTCTGTCACCCGTTTCTTGATATGACGAGGTTTCTCACCAATAACTTCCATGGCATATGCAACGTTTTCAAAAGCTGTTTTCTTTGGAAGGAGTTTATAATCCTGGAAAACAACTCCAATAGAACGTCTCAAGAGTGGAACATCTTTCTTACGAAGTCGGGTTAAATCAAACTCTCCAACCTTCATAGAGCCACTCGTTAATTTTTCTTCTTGGTAGAACAAGCGAATTAAACTTGATTTACCAGCACCAGAAGGGCCGACTAAGTAAACAAACTCCCCAGAGTTAACAGACAAATCAATGTGTCTAAGGGCTGTTGTTGACTTATCATACTTCTTAGTAACATCTTTTAATTCAATAAGAGCCATAATGTCAGTATTCAACTACTAAAATAGCTGAAGCCTTCCTTTCATTGAGATAGAGTATCTAAATACTTGAAAATAGTATATCGTTACTATTCTTCCATACGCCACTTGAGGTAGGCATCGATGAAGCCTTCAATATCCCCATCCATTACCTTATCAACCTGGGCAACTTCATAGCCTGTACGGTGATCTTTAACCATGGTATATGGCGTGAAAACGTATGAGCGAATTTGGCTTCCCCAAGTGATTTCTTTCTTATCACCTTTCAAAGCATTCACTTCTTCTGCTTTCTTTTCTTGCTCCATTTGATAGAGCTTAGCTTGAAGCATCTTCATCGCACGGTCGCGGTTTCCGTATTGTGTACGGTCGACCGTTGAAGCTACAACAATACCTGTTGGAATGTGGGTCAAACGCACACCTGTAGAAACCTTGTTGACGTTCTGACCACCAGCACCACCTGAGCGGAATGTATCCATCTTGATATCATCATCACGAATCTCAACTTCAATGGTATCATCCAATTCAGGCATGACTTCCACAGATGTAAATGAGGTATGACGACGTTTGGCAGAGTCAAATGGTGAAATACGAACCAAACGGTGGACACCCATTTCTGACTTGAGGAAACCATAAGCATTAGGTCCTTCAAAAGCAAGAGTTACAGATTTGATTCCAGCCTCATCACCCGCCTGATAATCCAAAGTTTCGACCTTGAAACCTTTGGCGTTTCCATAACGTTGGTACATACGGAGCAACATATCAGCCCAGTCTTGAGCTTCTGTCCCACCAGAGCCTGGGTGAATTTCCAGGATGGCATTGTTATGGTCATATGGTTCAGACAAGAGCAATGTCATCTCGTAACTTGTCATAATCTTATCAAGTTTTTCGAGTGTTTCTTCAAGCTCTTCTTGAACACTATCATCTTCTTCCAACATTTCTAAATAAAGCTCTGTCTCGTCAGAGAGTTCTTGCATATTGTTGAAAGTTTCGTATTTCATTTTGAGCTCATTTAACTCTTGTGAAGTCTTTTGAGCTGCAATATTATCATTCCAAAAATCTGGCTCAGTCATTCGGTTTTCGAGGAGCGCAATATCCTCTTCCAAACGATCTAAGTCAAAGAGACCTCCCGAAGCTCACGAGCTTCTCTTGATTTTCAGAGATTTTTTGGCGAATTTCTGCCACTTCCATGGATAGGTTTCCTCCATTTTATAGTATTATGCTTAATTCTAGCATAAATCACTTAAATTTGCCATTTTGCACACACAAGCTCCCACTCTGCTTGGGATTCTTCATCCTTAGGTGACAGTTCCCTCATGTAATCTAACATAGCCTCATCGGGTTTCTTAACAATCTCACCGAGAGCCCAAATGGCAGTCGCTGTATGGATGGGATTATTATTCTTATCAATTATCTCCATCAGTTTGACAATAGCATTGCGATCATGTAGGTTAGCCAAGGCAATAATAGCATTACGTTGAAGAATATTCTTCCCGCGCCATGAACCGGCAATCATCCCAAATTTCTCCTTGAAGGATTTGTTGGTCAGCTCAAGAAAAGGAAGTAATTCGGGCATGGCAAGCTCAGGATCAATGTCCGAAGCCAGTGGATTATCGATACCTCTGTTATATGGACAGGAAATCTGACAAATGTCACAACCATAGATAACAGTCTTTATCTTCTTTCGAAACTCCATATCCATCATGCCTTTATCCTGTGTTTGAAAGGATAGGCAACGACGGGCATTCATAGTCCCATCGCCGATGAGACAAGATGTCGGACAGGCATCCAGACAACGACGGCAATCCCCACAACCATAATCAACTTCTTGGTCTGGTTCAATCTCTAGATTAGTGATAAGCTCGCCAAGATACATGTAGGACCCGTATTCTTTCGAAATAACTAGTCCATTCTTTCCGATAAAGCCAATACCAGCTCGCTTGGCCACTGCTGTATCGACCAAGGCTCCAGTATCCACCATACCTTTATATTCGAAGTTTTCCGTCAGTTTTTCAATGCCTTCTGCCAGGCGTTTTAGTTTGTCCTGCAAAACATAGTGATAATCTAGACCCCATGAATTTGGAGTGATTTTGCCACGCTTATATTCCGTTTTTTGGGGTTGTTGTGGCAGCTTATGCGGATAGGCAACTGCAATGGAAATGATGGTTTTAGCTGATTCCAAGGTCAACTTAGGATAAATACGCTCTTCAATATTTTTATGTTCAAAACCTGTTGTTCGCCCTTCTTCGACACCAAGTCGAAGGGATTTTTCCAGATAGGCGAAATCATCGGCGGTAGTAAAACCAATTTTTGAAATGCCAATCTCCTTGGCCATCTTTTGTATTTCTAATTTGATATCCATATTCTTATCATAATGAAAATGTAGTCCCAGAGCAAGTATTTTCCATCATCTTCGTTTAAAGACAAGCCTTTCCCTTTTTGTTACAATATTTTTATGACAAGACTTGCAGTAATGAGTGATTTACATATTGATTTGAATCACTTTGAAACATATGAAATCGATACGCTTATAAATTGCCTAAAAAATCAAGAGGTTAGCCATCTCCATATCGCTGGTGATATTTCTAACCATTATTTTATCGACACAAAACCCTTTCTACGAAAACTGTCTAAGGAGGTCAAGGTCACCTATAATTTAGGCAATCATGATATGCTTGATTTAGAAGATAACCTTATTGATAATCTTGATTTTCAGGTGATAAATTTAAGTAGTAAGACATTATTGGCTTTTCATGGGTGGTATGACTATTCCTATTCAGATGAAACGTTAGATAAGATTCTTAAACGTAAGAAACAACTTTGGTTCGACCGACGACTTAAACGATTGGGGACTGATCCTGATATCTGTCAAACTAGTCTTAAAAGGCTAGATAATGTCTTAAGTGAGTTAGACACTAGTAACCTTATAGTTGCCATGCATTTTGTTCCTCACAGCCGCTTTACCATGACGCATCAGCGTTTTGCACCTTTTAATGCCTACTTAGGCTCGGAAAAATTCCACCAGATTTTCGCCAAGCATGGCGTTAAAGATGTTGTTTTTGGTCATGCCCACCGCAGTTATGGGACGGTAACTATTGATGGCGTAACCTATCACTCGCGTCCTCTTGGATACCGACGAGAATGGGATTTAACCATCGACTTTGTTTCCAATCACCCTGAACTCAATCCTACTGGAACATGGAACCTCTCCAAACGTTACAACCTGGTCAAGAAACGGTCGGAGTTTTTAGAATATGAAAAAAAGGAACTGGCAAATGAGTTCCTTTCATCCATGACACTATTTGATTTGTAGAACGACTCTTTAGGAGTCGTTTTTTAGTCGGTGAAAAATCCCTGCTTTTGAAGGTCCTTCAAGGTATTCGCACGATTGGCAACGGATTGATCCATTGTCTTTGCAATCTGTGTTGTAAATTCATCAACTCTGTTATTGAGATCACGAAGGTCATAATACTCATGAACTTCAGCGTCGTAATTTTTTAGCTCCTCTAAGGGATGTTCTAAGTCTCGATAATAATTTTCCATATGGATGACGTGACGGGGTAAACGAGGTTTAAGCTGCGGTTCTTGATCTGGCCAACCAACTGCTAATCCTACTGCTGGATAGACATACTTTGGCAGTTTGAGAAGCTCTGAAAGTTTAGCGTTATCATTCAAGATACTACCAAGGTAAACTGTTCCCATACCTAAACTCTCAGCAGCTACTACCACATTTTGAGCAGCAATCATAGCATCCGAGAAGGCCGAAATAAAGCGTTCAGGACTACCTTGGACCAAGGCTTCAGCGCCTTTTGCCTCTGCAATCAGTGTGTTACGTCTTTGGTCCACAACAAATACAAAAAGATGCCCAGCATTTGGAATATAGGGTTGATTAGCAATCTCTGCAATTTCTTCCTTCAATGTTTCATCAGTAATACTGATAATCGAATAGGACTGTCTAAAATTACTCGTTGCTGTATGTCTTGCAACATCAACCAAAAGGTTAACTTCTTCTCGTGTCAAAGCTAGAGGTTTAAATTGACGGATGCTACGGTGATTGAGTTGTGTCTTAATAGTCTCGTTCATGGCCTTCTCCTTAACTTGTGATCATTTCTCTTCAATTATAAACAAGACTCCTCCTGAATTCAAGATGTGATAAGAAAAAGCCAGAGACCATTATCTCTGACTTTATGTCTTAAATAGCGTCCTTATCCTTACCAAGGGCACGTTGAATAGCTTTGACTAATTCAACCAATACCACAATCAAGAAAGAACCTACAATAACTGCAAGCCATTGTGTCAAACTAAGGTGTGACACATGGAAGAGGTTATTAAACCCAGGCACTACAATAGTTGCCATCAAAAGAACGAAGGCTACTGGAATTGCCCAGTTGAAAGTCTTGTTTCTAAAGAGACCAACTTTAAAGACTGATTGATACACAGATTTAACGTTAAAGGCATGGAGCAACTGGATTAATCCAAGTGTTGCAAAAGCCATTGTAAGGGCATCCGCATGAATTTCTGCTTGTGTATGGTGCTCTGGGAAAATAAGACCCCAACCATATACTGCAAGAACGAGGATAGTTTGGAAAACACCTTGATACATGATAGCACCGAAGACACCACCATCAAAGAAGTTCGATTGACGTCCACGAGGTTTATGAGTCATAATACCTGGCTCTGCTGGCTCAACACCAAGAGCGATGGCTGGAAGGGTATCTGTTACCAAGTTAATCCAGAGAAGGTGTACTGGTTGAAGCACATCCCAACCAAACAGTGTGGCAAAGAAGATAATAAAGACTTCGGCCATGTTGGCTGACAAGAGGTACTGGATTGATTTTTGAATATTTGAGAAGACCTTACGCCCTTCTTCTACGGCAACAATAATTGTCGCAAAGTTATCATCGGCAAGGACCATATCAGAAGCTCCCTTAGAAACCTCTGTACCTGTGATTCCCATACCGATACCAATATCAGCTGTTTTAAGTGATGGTGCATCATTAACCCCGTCACCTGTCATAGCAACAACCTTGCCATCATTTTGCCAAGCCTTGACGATACGAACCTTGTGTTCAGGAGACACACGCGCATAGACAGAGTACTGTTTGAAGACTTTCTGGAATTCTTCATCAGAAAGCTCATTAAGCTCAGCGCCAGTAAAGACATGATCTTCCGTATCATTTGGATCGATGATTCCAAGACGTTTGGCAATAGCTTCTGCCGTATCTTGGTGGTCACCTGTAATCATAATTGGACGGATACCCGCTTCTTTAGCGACACGAACAGCTTCTGCCGCCTCAGGACGTTCTGGGTCAATCATACCTACCAAGCCTGAGAAAATCAAATCAGACTCAACAACCTCAGATTCCAAGGTAGGAATATCATTCGTTGTCTTATAAGCCATCATCAAGACACGAAGAGCTTGTTTTGCCAAGTCCTTATTAGTCGCAAGGATAGCTTGTTTATCTTCATCCGTGATAGGACGAACCTCACCATTGATTTCAATACGAGTCACACGTTTGAGCAATTGGTCAGGCGCACCCTTGACGGCTACAAAGTATGTACCATCCGCTTCCTTATGGATAGTAGACATGAGTTTACGGTCAGAGTCAAATGGCAACTCTGCCACACGAGGCTCTGATTTCAAGACGTCACGGACATCAAAGTTGTGGTCCAAACCAAATTGAACAAGGGCTGTTTCCGTTGGATCCCCGATTAGCTTACCATCTGGGTCCACCTTGGTATCATTGGCAAAGTTCATAATACGAAGGGTTGTATTGTCAGCACCAAGTTCTGTAGCAGCGCTTTGCAATTGACCGTTTGTATAGACTTTTTCAACAGTCATTTGGTTCATGGTTAAGGTACCAGTCTTATCTGATGCGATAATCTCAGTTGAACCAAGAGTCTCAACAGCTGGCAATTTACGAACAATCGAATTGCGTTTGGCAAGAGTTGTTGTTCCAAGTGACAAGAGAATCGTTACAATGGCAGGCAAACCTTCAGGAATCGCTGCGACGGCAAGAGCAACGGCAACCATCAAACCTTCAAGGGGCTGTTCACCACGAATGAAGACACTAACCAAGAATGTCACTAAGGCAATAGCAATAATAAGATAAGTCAAAGTCTTAGACAATTGCTCCAAGCTTTGCTTCAACGGCGTTTGTGATTCGTCCGCATTAGCTAGCATATCAGCAATCTTACCAACTTCAGTATACATACCAGTATTGGTAACCACTCCAGTACCACGACCGTAAGTAACGTTTGAGTTTTGGTAACCCATATTCACACGGTCACCGATACCCGCCTCTGCTTCAACCGTCTCAGTAATATCCTTTTCAACTGGAACAGATTCACCTGTAAGGGCAGCTTCTTCAATCTTAAGTGAGGCAGCTTCGAGCAAACGCATATCAGCTGGAACAACATCACCAGCTTCAAGCAAGACGATATCTCCAGGAACCAACTCGCGTGAATCAATTTCAACCACATTGCCATCACGACGCACACGAGCCAGAGGGCTTGACATGTTTTTAAGAGCTTCAATAGCCGCTTCTGCTTGCCCCTCTTGATAAACACCAAAGGCTGCATTCAAAACAACAACGGCTAAAATAATGCAGGCATCGGTCAGACCATGCATACCTTCTGTAATAACAGAAAGGGCAGCAGCGACAAGCAAGATGATAATCATCAAATCTTTAAACTGATCGATGAATTTTGACAAGAGGCTGCGTTTTTCACCTTCATCCAATTCGTTATAGCCATAGGCATCCAATCGTTCCTTGGCTTGTGCAGTAGACAAACCATCAATGGAAGTGTCCAAGCTTTTTAGGACTTCTTCCTCTCCTTGTGTATAAAACAAGGCTTTACTTTGTTCTTTCGACAAAATAATCTCCTCCTTCTCTATAGGGAAAAATGGCTAACAAGACTCTTTTTATATAAAAAATTATACAAAAAGAGACTTGTTTAATTAAAAACAAGTCTCGCTGTTTAAGAATATGCCGGAAATGTGAAATTTCGTAATGACGACATAATCGCAACTGTTAATCAAATCTCATGATTACAGTCGCCTGCTACTCCCTTATTTATACTTTACATTTTATCATAAATTATTCTTTATTCAAGCAAAATGATTCTTTATTCAAGCAAAATGATTCTATTTTTTCAAAAATTAAAACCAAGAAACCTCTAATTCATAATCAGCAAAAACGTCTTCTGTTTCTGGATGTTTCAATTGATAATGAATATCAACTGTCTGTCCATTCGGGTCATGGGCGAATAGACTAGTATCTGTCAGAAAATGCTGGGTACCAAGGGGCGTCGGAATGTGGACTAAGGCAGGTACCTTAGCCGAAAAACGCATAATGGATTTAGGATTAGAAAAGCGTGTCATCACCAACTCTTCCTGATTCAACTTAATAACCACTTTTTCTTTCTCGGAATTATGGTGAACAAGATAAGTAAAATCTCCTTTTTCCATAACCTCACAAGTGTGGATTTCTTCGATAATCTCCGTTTGATCGCCTACTTTTATTTTGTTTTTAATTTTAATTTCCATTAATTATTCCTTTCTGTTCTAAAACTATTTTTCTACTTAAGATAATAGCAACTCTATACTAAAAGAGAGTATCAGTATTGCGTCTACCATTTCTATTTCAAGTAAACCACCTGGGTTTGTTTGACAAAGCCGATATTTTCATACAAACGTTTGGCTCCAATATTGCTATCTTCTACTGCAATTTGAAAGGGCTTGTCGTTATGCGCAATGAGTTGATTGACGACTGATTTTGCCAGATAGCTGCCATAGCCCTGTCCACGATAAGCTTCAGCAATCGCAAGTCCATAGAGGTAGTTGCTATTTCCAGATAAATCGACCGTACAAACTCCAATGACCTGAGCTTCTTTGAGGAGAATGTAAAGTAGGCCATCGGAATCCTTCAAGGCCTCTGTAATGTATCTGCGACTCACATCGAGCGTTTCCTCTGGATCAGAAAAGGCTTGGTGATGGAGTTGGGCTATTTCTTCTACATAAGCGGGGGTTGCTAAGAGCACCTTGACATCTGAACGAGAATCCAGAGCATATGGTGTTTTATCTCGTCCTAGCCAGGTTTCGGTCTCTTCATCCTCAACCACCCCCCAATGATTTGCCAGATCAGGATGACGATCTAGAAAAACACGCTCTGTCTGAAAGGTCACTGAGCGAATAGGGTAAGCTGCCATATCTTTTTCAAAGCTTCTATACATAGCACGAGCAACCCCCTGACGACGATGACTCGGATCCACAAGGATGCTTACTTCAACGTCTTGGTAATCCGCATAAACCGTTAATAAACCAAGCAACTCTCCCTCTTGATAATAGAGGAAAAAGCCCGGCATATTGGGATCAAAATTAAGCATATTGGAGAGATAGGTTTCTCGAAAGGTTTGGTCATAGGCTTGACAGCTAGCAATCAATGCTTTTGCTGCCTTTCGTTCTTTTTCCGTCAATTGGTTGGTTGCTCGAATCACTCTTGTCTCTCCTTTATTAGTCTGACCTTATTTTACCAATTAAAAAGCATTTGGGCAATTTTTACCTAAACTACTTTTTTAAAGAGGCAATAATACTTTTCTCAGGAAGAACTATGACAAAGCGCCTAAATTTTAGTAAAATAGAAGGGAAACTAACTAAACGAAACAGGTAATTATTATGTCTATTAAACTTATTGCAGTTGATATTGATGGAACGCTTTTAAATAGCCAACGTCAAGTTACACCGGAAGTCTTTCAAGCCATTCAAGATGCCAAGGCTGCTGGTGTAAAGGTTGTTATCGCGACTGGTCGTCCTATTCCTGGGGTGCTTCCTCTTCTTGAAGAACTTAACCTCAACCAAGACGGAGATTATGTTATCACCTTCAATGGTGGGCTTGTCCAAGAAACTTCTACTGGTAATGAATTAATTCGTGAGACACTCTCATACGAAGACTACCTTGACATTGAGGTTTTGGCTAACAAGCTTGGTGTTCATTCTCACGCTATTACTAAAGATGGTATCTACACAAGTAATCGCAACATTGGCCGCTACACGGTTCATGAGTCTACACTTGTTCATATGCCGATTTACTATCGTACACCTGAAGAGGTGGCTGACAAGGAATTCGTTAAGGCCATGTATATCGATGAACCTGAAATTCTTGATGCAGCTATTGCCAAACTTCCACAGGAATTTTATGACCGCTTTACTATTGTAAAATCAACACCATTTTACCTAGAAATTCTCAAGAAAACAGCCAACAAAGGAATTGCTGTAACCCATCTTGCTGAGAAACTCGGTCTTTCTAAAGAAGAAACAATGGCTATCGGTGATGAAGAAAATGACCGTGCTATGCTTGAAGTCGTTGGCTCTCCTGTTGTTATGGAAAATGGTAATCCAGAAATGAAGAAAATTGCGAAACACATCACGAAATCAAATGATGAATCTGGTGTCGCTTATGCTATTAGAAAGTGGGTTCTAGAATAATATGTATACCTATAAAACTGGACTCAGTACTTCTGAGCATGACCGCTTTGTTATAGAT
This sequence comes from Streptococcus sp. CCH8-H5, assembly GCF_001556505.1. Lineage (NCBI taxonomy): Bacteria > Bacillati > Bacillota > Bacilli > Lactobacillales > Streptococcaceae > Streptococcus > Streptococcus sp. CCH8-H5. Next base: position 26,169 of record NZ_LSIZ01000007.1, read on the forward strand.
AGTCCTCAAACGAATTTATTACAGAGTAGTTCATGGGCTAAAATCAAGGATAGTTGGGGAAATGACCGCCTAGGTTTCTATCAAGATGGTAATCTCGTTGCTGTCGCTAGTGTCCTTATTCAGCCACTTCCTCTTGGCTTTTCTATGATTTATATCCCTCGTGGACCTATTATGGACTATCAAGATAAAGAGTTGCTCGCCTTTGTTATGGCTTCGCTTAAAAAATATGCCAAAACAAAGCGTGCCCTCTTTGTGAAATTTGACCCAAGTCTTTTTGTGACAAAAAACTTGATCTCACAAGAAGCTGAAATCCGTGAAGAGACTATGGCAATTGCCAAAGACATCCAAGCTCTTGGCGTTGAATGGACGGGCCTCACTGAAGATATGGCTGAGAATATCCAACCTCGCTTCCAGGCTAATATCCATAAGGAAGATTTCACTGAGGAACAACTCTCTAAGAGTACCAAGCAGGCTGTTCGTACTGCTCGAAATAAGGGGATTTCAGTCCAATTTGGTGGTACTGAACTTCTGGAACAATTCGCATCTTTGATGAAGAAGACAGAGGCCCGTAAGAACATCCACCTTCGTGGCATTGATTATTATGAAAAGTTGTTGACTACCTACCCAGAATCTTCTTACATTACACTCTCAACTCTTGATTTACCAGCCCGTCTCAAAGACCTCAACAAGCAACTAGAAAAGAACATTTCTGATGCAGCTAAGTTCACTGAAAAAACTAAACCAGGAAAAATCGAGAACAATAAGCAAGAGCACAAAAGACTTAAAGAAGAAATTGACTTTCTTCAAGAAAAGGTTGATGCTGGGAATAAAACGGTCCCACTTTCAGGAACACTTGTTCTTGAATTTGGCAAGACGTCTGAGAATATCTATGCAGGAATGGATGAAGACTACCGCCGTTATCAACCAGCTATCCTGACATGGTATGAAACAGCTAATCACGCCTTTGAGCGTGGTGCTGAGTGGCAAAACATGGGGGGAATTGAAAATTCACTTGATGGTGGCTTGTATAATTTTAAGTCCAAATTTAACCCACGCATTGAACAATTTATTGGAGAATTCAACCTTCCAGTTAGCCCTCTATACGGACCAGCCAATTTTGCCTATAAACTCCGTAAGAAATTACGTAGCAAACATTAATAATATATAAAATGAGACTTCCAAGATGGAGTCTCATTTTTTGATGATAGCTTAGTCCTTATCAGGAATAACCTTAAAGAGATAATAAGTGATAAAGATCGTCAGGCAAAAGAGCCCGATTTTCACCCAAAGGATAGGGGCGAAAAAGATTGAAATTCCCATCAAAACATAGATTTGGATGATAATCTTTTTCTTTCGTTCTTTGGCAATTGATTTGGTTTCTCGAAAATCGGCTACATAACTTTGATACAGCTTAGTATGATATAACCATTTCTCAAAACGTTTGGAACTTCTAGCAAAGCAAGCAATGGCTAAAAGTAGAAAAGGTGTTGTGGGTAAGATAGGGAGGGGAATCCCAAGAATTCCCAAACCGAGCGAGACAAACCCTAACGAGAGATAAATTACTTTCATAAATACATTCCTTTTAAAAAGCTGCACTAAACGTATTAGTGCAGCTCTTCTGCTATTTTTAAATGTCTGTCAGTGGAGTCGCTGTGTCTGGTGAGGTATCATAAACTTTAAAGTCAGTTCCAACACCAAAGTCAGCACGTGCCAACTGATTTTCCATCGTCATGTGGGCCAACTCCTTGATATTATTTTCTTTGGAAAGGTGACCCAAGTAGATCTTTTTAGTTTTATTACCGATGGTACGAATCATAGCATCCGCTCCATCTTCATTACACAAGTGACCTTGATCAGAGAGGATACGTTGCTTGGTTGACCAAGGATATGAACCTGCTCTAAGGATTTCAACATCATGATTAGACTCAATCAGATAGCCGTCGGCATTCTCAATAATACCTGCCATACGATCAGAAACATAACCCGTATCCGTCAACATAACGAAACTCTTTCCATCTTTCATAAAGCGATAGAACTGTGGATCAATAGCATCGTGACTAACTCCAAAAGACTCAATATCAATGTCTCCAAAGGTCAGAAGCTTATCACGAGAAAAAACATGTTTCTGGCTATTATCAATCTTACCAAGCATATTTTTACTATCCATAATTTGCCAGGTTTTCTCATTTGCGTAGATATCCATGCCATATTTACGAGCTAAAACGCCTACACCATGGATGTGGTCCTTGTGTTCATGCGTTACTAAGATTGCATCCAAATCACTCGGGTCACGATCAATCTCAGCTAGCAAACTTGTGATTTTCTTACCAGACAAACCAGCATCTACAAGAATCTTCTTCTCTGGAGTTTCCAAGTAAAAGGAATTACCAGTTGACCCTGAAGCCAAAATACTATATTTAAACCCTAAATCTGAGGTCATTTCTACTCCATCTCCCATTCATCAACCATCATGGCATCCTTGTCATATGGAAGCACAATTGTAAATGTTGAACCCTTACCATACTCACTCTTAGCCCAAATGAAGCCCTTATGTTGTTTAATAATCTCTTTGGCAATGGACAAGCCTAGACCCGTTCCACCCTGGGCACGACTTCTGGCCTTATCAACACGGTAAAAACGGTCGAAAATCAAAGGTAAATCTTTCTTAGGGATACCTAAACCTTGGTCAGAAATAGAAACAATCAACTGTGAATCAGTTGTCTTCATGGACACTGTAATCTCACCTCCATCAGGAGAATACTTGATGGCATTGTTAAGAATATTATCCACGACCTGAGTCATCTTATCCGTATCAATCTCCACCCAAATAGAATTTACAGGGTAATCTCGAATAATTTCATACGTCTTACCAGTATTGCTTTCTTGACTTTTGATTTGATCAAAACGATTCAAGATATAGGTCATGAAGGCCGTGAAATTAGTCATTTCAACATCAAGTTGAGTGCTCTTATTGTCAATACGAGAAAGTGCCAAGAGGTCAGAAATCATTCGCATCATACGATTGGTCTCATCTAGCGAAACTTTGATAAAGTTAGGGGCGATATCTTCGTTGAGAGCTCCATCATCAAGTGCCTCTAGATAAGATTTTACAGAAGTCAGAGGTGTACGCAACTCGTGACTAACGTTTGAAACAAATAGACGACGTTCACGCTCTTCTTTTTCCTGCTCAGTGGCATCGTGAAGAACGGCAACCAAACCTGAGATAAAGCCAGATTCTTTACGAATAAGGGCAAAGTTAACACGTAAGGTCACAAACTCATCGTTGGCATCTCGACGAGACAAATGAATTTCAGGAGTCTTAGACAGCAATTCACTATAGGTGTAGGGATTTTCACCATCTAATAAGTCTAAAATGGACATCTGTGTCGCTGTTTCAAAATCTAGATTCAACAAACGCTGAGCTGTGCTATTAATCATGGTAATTTGACCACGACGATTTGTCGCAATAACCCCATCACTCATGTAAGAAAGGACTGATGATAAGCGGTTTTTTTCCTGGGCTAGATTTTCATGCGTCAAACGAAAGACATCCGATAAATCATTCAAGCTGTCAGCTAGCTCTAAAAGCTCTGGATCACCCTTTAAGCGTAACTCCTCGTTATAGTTACCTGCCATTAAGGACTTGACCCTCTTGGTCAACTTTCGAATATTTTTGACTCGTCGATAATCACGATAAGCCAGAAAAATAAAGTAGAAAGCCACAAAGAGGAGCGTAAAGAGTAAGGCTAGTTCAAAGCTTGTGATGTTTAAGCCAATACTAGTCATAATTCTTCATATAATAACCAACACCACGACGCGTCAAAATATATTCAGGACGACTAGGTGTATCTTCAATTTTTTCACGGAGACGACGAATGGTTACGTCAACCGTACGAACATCACCAAAATAGTCATAACCCCAAACAGTTTCAAGTAAATGCTCACGCGTCATCACTTGTCCCATGTGAGTTGCCAGATGGAAAAGCAACTCAAATTCACGGTGTGTGAGCTCGACTTCATTTCCACGTTTTTTAGCAACAAACGCATCTGGAACAATAATCAACTCACCAATTGAAATCTCCTGCTTACCAGAGTTAGAGCTTTCTTCTGCTGCTGTTTCAATAGTCTCTGTACGACGCAAGTGAGCTTTGATACGTGCCAACAATTCACGATTAGAAAATGGCTTCGTCACATAGTCGTCCGCCCCAATTTCTAGCCCGATAACCTTATCAAACTCGCTATCCTTAGCGGAAAGCATGATAATCGGTGTGTGACTTGTCTTTCGAATTTCCTTAGCAACTTCTAAACCATCTAGTTCAGGCAACATCAAGTCCAGGATGACCAAGTCTGGCTTTTCAGCTTCAAACTGCTCCAAAGCTTCACGACCATCAAAGGCTGTAACCACTTCATAACCTTCTTTAGTTAGATTAAACTTGATGATATCCGAAATCGGTCTTTCATCATCAACAACTAGAATTTTTTTCATATAAACACCTCATCGGTTTTCTTAAGTCATTCAATTTGTAAAGTAGAAAACTTTACGTATCAAACATATTATACCAAAAAATAGGTTAAGGACCAAGTTTCTACTATAGATATTGAGCTGATATACAAGCTTTCCTTCTTTTTTGAGATAGCTTTGCTATGTGTAATCGGTTAAAAGGCGAACATTATGATTGAATTTTCAAACATTTTTGACATTCTCCTATATCTATAGTAAAATACACTCTTGTTGTTACATATATTAATGTAAAATTTTAGGAGGCTCTTATGGCACTTATCGAATTTAAAAATGTTAATAAATATTACGGAGATTATCATGCACTTCGTGATATCAATCTAGAAATTGAAAAAGGACAAGTTGTGGTTCTCTTGGGACCTTCTGGGTCTGGGAAATCTACCCTTATCCGTACAATCAACGCCTTGGAATCCA
>NZ_LSIZ01000070.1:0-936 GCF_001556505.1 Streptococcus sp. CCH8-H5
CTTCAGCAAGTACATCAGAATCAGCAAGCACCTCAGAATCAGCAAGTGCGTCAGCTTCAGCAAGTGCGTCTGAGTCAGCAAGTGCCTCGGCTTCAGCAAGTGCTTCAGAATCAGCAAGCGCTTCTGAGTCAGTAAGCACCTCAGCTTCAGCAAGTGCGTCAGCCTCAGCAAGTGCATCAGCTTCAGCAAGCGCCTCTGAGTCAGTAAGTGCCTCGGCTTCAGCAAGTGCGTCTGAGTCAGCAAGTGCGTCTGAGTCAGCCAGCGCCTCAGAATCAGCAAGTTCTTCAGAGTCAGTAAGCGCCTCAGCCTCAGAAAGTGCCTCAGCTTCAGCAAGTACTTCAGAATCAACAAGTGCCTCGGCTTCAGCAAGCGCCTCAGCTTCAGCAAGTGCATCTGAGTCAGCGTCAGCCAGCGCCTCAGCCTCAGTAAGTACTTCAGAATCAGCAAGTGCGTCAGAGTCGGCAAGCGCCTCTATTTCGGCTTCTAATTCTGTAATTTCAAGTAAAGGTCAGCCAGCCATTCTATCACTTGAAAGCCTAGATATTGAAAGCGTCATTGCCTCAGATTCTATCAGTACATCATCAAGCGTTTCAGAATCAGAGTCAGCATCATTGAGTGTCTCATTGAGTGAATCACAATCTGCCTCAGTAAGTGCTTTGATTTCTGCAAGTGAGTCTGTATCGTTGAGTGAAGCACAAAGTGCAAGTGTGTCTGTGTCAGAATCAGCAAGCACATCTGCTTCAGCGTCATCGAGCGCATCCGCTTCAGAATCAGAGTCAGCTTCTACATCAGTAAGTCTTTCAACCTCTGCCTCAACAAGTGCTTCAGTGTCTGCCTCATTGAGTGTCTCAGAATCAACTTCTGAAGTGAAAGATCCTAAACACAAACGTGGTAGCCAAGCGCTTCCTAAGACTGGTGAGGAAAACTCATCATTGT
>NZ_LSIZ01000071.1:0-211 GCF_001556505.1 Streptococcus sp. CCH8-H5
GTTACGGCCGGCGCTTTACCTGTGAATGATTTCTCAGGAACAAAGGTTACTGTTCCGTCAGCTGCTACTGTGTATGTACCAACTCCATCAACTGTCTTCGTAGTTGAACCATCGTCGAAAGTAGCTGGAACGTCATCGTTCATTGGTACACGACTATCACCTTCAGTAAATTCAGGCTTACCTGTTTGGGTTTGACCTTGTTTACCTGTTG
>NZ_LSIZ01000072.1:0-3588 GCF_001556505.1 Streptococcus sp. CCH8-H5
ACAATGATGAGTTTTCCTCACCAGTCTTAGGAAGCGCTTGGCTACCACGTTTGTGCTTAGGATCTTTCACTTCAGAAGTTGATTCTGAGGCACTTGTTGAGGCAGAGGTTGAAAGACTTGCTGAAGTACTCAATGATGTTGAAATACTTGTTGAAGCACTTGTGCTTTCAGAGGCACTCAAGAATGCTGATGTAGAAGCTGACTCTGATTCTGAAGCGCTTGATGAAGCGGATTCTGAATGATTTACAATGTTTGAAATTGATTCAGAGATTGAAGTTGAAACAGAGATAGATTCTGAAGTTGAAATTGATTCTGAGACTGAGATGCTCGCTGAAGTTGATTCAGATACGCTTACTGATTCTGACGCAGAGACTGAAGCTGAGGCGCTCGCTGATTCTGAGGCAGACACTGAAGCGGATTCAGATGCGCTTACAGATTCTGAGACAGAGACTGAAGCAGATGTGCTGGCTGATTCTGACGCACCTACTGAGGCTGACGTAGATACTGAAGCGGATACGCTTGTTGATGCTGACTCTGAGGCAGAGACGGAATCGGATGCGCTCGCTGATTCTAACGCTGAGACTGAAGCAGATGTGCTTGCTGAGGCTGACGCAGATGCTGAAGCAGATTCAGAGGCGCTTACTGATTCTGAGACAGAGACTGAAGCTGATGTGCTTGCGCTTTGCGACTCGTTCAATGACACAGACTCGCTGGCTGAAGCTGATTCTGAGGCAGACACACTTACTGAAGTTGAAGCTGATGCAGACAACGACTCAGATACACTTGCTGATGCTGAAAGACTTGCTGATGTAGAAGCCGACTCTGATTCTGAAGCGGATGTACTTGCTGATTCTGACTCTGATACAGAAACTGATGCGCTTGCTGATTCTGATGCAGAGACTGAAGCTGATGTGCTTGCTGATTCTGATGCAGATGCTGAAGCTGACTCAGATGCACTTGCTGATTCTGATGCAGATGCCGATTCAGATGCACTTGTTGATTCTGACGCAGAGACTGAGTTTGAAACAGACTGTGATTCTGAGACAGAAGCACTTTCTGATGCAGACACTGAATTAGAGACTGATTGTGATTCTGATACATAGGCTGAGACTGAAGCTGAAACTGAGTTTGAAATAGACTGTGATGCTGAGACAGAAGCACTTTCTGATGCAGACACTGAATTAGAGACTGACTGTGATCCTGAAACAGATGCACTCAATGACGCCGACTCACTCAAGGATGCTGAGTTAGATGTCGAAACCAATTCACTTGTTGAAATGAAGCTTGAAGCCGAGTTCGAAACAGATTCAACAGTTGAAATAATCGCAGAAATTGAAGCACTGAAAGCTTGAGACTGACTTTCAAATACAGAAGCACTTAATGAGCTCGAAGTACTCAATGATACTGATTCAGAAGCCGAAACTGATGCACTCGTGCTCTGCGATTCACTCAATGATGCTGACTCACTAGCTGAAACTGATGCACTTTCTGACGCTGATTCTGAATTAGATACAGACTGTGATTCAGAAACTGAGGCACTCTCTGATGCTGATTCGGAGTTAGATACAGACTGTGATTCTGAGATTGATTCACTTACTGACGCTGACTCTGAAGTTGAAGCAGACTGTGATTCAGAAACTGATGCACTTAATGACGCTGAAACTGAGTTTGACTCGGATTGTGAAGCTGATATTGACTCGCTCTCTGACGCTGAAACTGAGTTTGAAATAGACTGTGATGCTGAGACAGAAGCACTTGTTGATGCAGACACTGAATTAGAGACTGATTGTGATCCAGAAACGGATGCACTCAATGACGCCGACTCACTCAATGATGCTGAATTAGATGTCGAAATCGATTCACTTGTTGAAATGAAGCTTGAAGCCGAGTTCGAAATAGACTCAACAGTTGAAATGATTGTAGAAATTGAAGCACTGAAGGCTTGAGATTGACTTTCAAATACAGAAGCACTTAATGAGCTCGATGTACTCAATGATGCTGATTCAGAAGCCGAAACGGATGCGCTTGTGCTCTGTGATTCACTCAATGATGATGACTCACTAACTGAAACTGATGCACTTACTGACGATGAAACTGAGTTTGAGACTGATTGTGACTCAGAAATTGATTCGCTTACAGATGCTGATTCTGAGTTTGAGACTGATTGCGACTCAGAGACTGACTCACTCTCTGAAGCTGACTCATAATTTGAGACTGATTGTGAATCCGAAATTGACGCACTTACTGAGGCTGACTCTGAAGTTGAAGCGGATTGTGACTCAGATACTGACGCACTTTCTGATGCGGATTCTGAGTTAGACTCTGATTGTGATTCTGATACAGAAGCACTTACTGACGATGACTCGGAATTAGACACTGATTGTGATTCGCTTACTGATGCACTTTCTGATGCGGATTCGAAAGTTGAGACAGATTGTGATTCAGACACTGATGCACTCTCTGAGGCTGATTCTGAGTTTGAAACAGACTGTGATTCAGAAATTGATTCACTTACTGACGATGATTCTGAATTAGACACTGATTGTGATTCAGACACTGACGCACTCAATGATGCTGACCCAGAATTTGAAACAGACTGTGATTCTGAAACTGAAGCACTCTCTGAGGCTGACTCTGAGTTTGAAATAGACTGTGATTCTGATACTGATTCACTTACTGACGATGATTCTGAATTTGAGGCAGATTGTGAGGTTGAAACAGACGCACTTACTGAGACTGAAACTGAGTTCGATTCTGATTGTGACGCTGATGTCGACTCACTCTCTGAAGTTGAAACTGAGTTTGACTCTGATTGTGACGCTGATATCGATTCGCTCTCTGAGGCTGACTCTGAGTTTGAAACGGATTGTGACTCACTAATTGATTCGCTTACAGAAGCTGACTCTGAGTTTGAAACAGACTGTGATTCTGAAATTGATTCACTCTCTGAGGTAGAAACTGAATTTGATTCGGATTGTGAAGCTGATGTCGACTCACTCTCTGAAGTCGAAACTGAATTTGATTCCAGCTGTGATGTGCTTACTGATGCACTTTCTGAAGCTGACTCTGAGTTTGAAACGGATTGTGACTCAGATACTGAAGCACTCTCTGAAGCGGATTCAGAATTTGATACAGATTGTGATTCTGAAATTGATTCACTTACTGAGGCTGACTCTGAATTTGAAACCGATTGTGACTCAGATACTGAAGCACTTTCTGAAGCTGACTCTGAGTTTGAGACAGACTGTGATTCCGAAACTGACTCACTCTCTGAAGTTGAAACGGAATTCGACTCTGATTGTGACTCAGAGATTGACGCACTTTCTGAAGTCGAAACTGAATTTGATTCGGATTGTGACGCTGATGTCGACTCACTCTCTGAGGCTGAAACTGAATTTGATTCGGATTGTGAAGCTGATGTCGACTCACTCTCTGAGGCTGACTCTGAGTTGGAAACAGACTGTGATTCAGACACTGACGCACTTACATAGGATGACTCAGAAGTTGATACTGATTGTGATGTCGACGTTGAGGCACTTTCTGAAGCTGAGACTGAATTTGACTCCAACTGTGATGTTGATGTTGACG
>NZ_LSIZ01000073.1:0-824 GCF_001556505.1 Streptococcus sp. CCH8-H5
TTTCTTGAGTGTCTTAGTATTGATATTTTGAGCTTCGTTGTTATCAGTCTTATCAACGTAAGGATTTGCATTTGTTTCCGCAATCTTATCCTTCAACTCTTTATCATCGTTGAGAAGTTTGTCACCTGTAATATCGAATTTAGATTCGTTCAAGATGTATTTCTCTGGATTGAAGTCTGGAGTTTCTGGAGGAGTTACACGGTTGTTGAACTCTTTGTCTGCTGGATCTGTTACGTTAGTGATAAGAGCTTTCGCTGTTCCGTCATGTTTAACTTCTACAGTTACTACTGCTTTCATCGCATCGTAAGCGACAGTTCCATCAGTACCCTTCACTTCTTCAACTGTGAATTTGTGAACGCCCGCTTGTTCTTTCTTGAATTCAAGTTTAGAGAACTTAACGTTACCAGAGGCATCGTTCATTACAGTTTCAAGGACTTTACCTTCTGAATCTTTCAATACGAAGCTGAATTCGTTAGCTTTCAATTCACGTCCTTCCAGACGTTTAGTGAAGTTGAACTCTACTTGTACTGGTACGCTGTTAACACGTTTTTCAGTTGGTTTGCTTGGTTTTTCAACAGTCTTGCTTACTGGGTTGTAGTAGTTCACTACTTGAGCCGCAGTATTTTCGATGTCTACTCCACCTTTAACGTCCGCTTTAACAGTTGCTGGAATATCAAACTTGTAGTAACGTCCGAATTCGAATTTAGTTGTGTCGATGATTTGAGTATTTTCTGCATCGCCAAGTGACTTAGTGAAGCCATCTTTAAGGGTTGCTGTGATTACTCCGTTAGCTACTGTGATATCAAATTTAGATGTTACATCAG
>NZ_LSIZ01000074.1:0-1896 GCF_001556505.1 Streptococcus sp. CCH8-H5
CACCAACAACTAGTGATACTGATACCCCTAATTCTCAAGTTCCCTCTGCTGAAAAGAATATCACGGGTGGTCAATGGTATAGTGATGAACAAGGCAATTGGCATTACAAAAAAGATGACAAGGATCTGACAGGTCCAAACCTAATTGATGGACAGCATGTCTATTTTGACAAGGATGGTAAACAGGTCAAAGGAAACTTTGCCCAAGATGGACATTATTATGATGGTGAACTTGGACATCTAACAACTGAATCTTTTGTTACTACTGGCGATAACCACTGGTATTATGTAGATAAGACAGGTGAAAAAGTGACTGGCCTTCAAGAAATTGGAGACAAAACTTACCACTTTAATGACAAGGGGCTTCAAACAAAAGGGCAAAGAGTGGTTGTTGATGGAAAAGGATATTATTTCCATCCTGAAAATGGCGAACTTTGGAATAATAAGATTGCCCTCTACCATAGTACTCGCTACATTAACGGAACCAGCGACGACATTTATTACTACTATGACAATGACGGTAATATTTACACTGGCCCTAAAACCATCGACGGTAAAGAGTACTACTTCCAACCAGACATGGTCTATTATTCTAAATTCAAGAATCCTGATGGTACTGAAAGTTATTACAATGAACAGGGACAAAAAGTCTATAATGGCTGGGGTAAAATCAGATACATGTACCTGAGAGGATACCTCTGGACACCTTCTGTTTATGCTGATGAAAATGGACATGTTGTCCATGGATTCAAGCGAATTAATGGACAACTCTACTATTTTGATGAATCTGGTTCACTAAGAGATGATGTCCCTGGCAGCCCAAACCCACTGTTCCAAGTTGATGGAAACTGGTACTATGCTCAGTTTTCTAAATACATTAACGGCGTAAGAGGTGCTATCCTCACCAATGCTTTCACTTTTATTGCTGTAGATGATAGATACCCAACATCAATTGCAGATGAAAATGGTAAATTGACTCCAGTTACAGCCAAAAATAGTTATGTTACTGCTGGAGGTAAATGGTACTATGTTGATAAATCTAGTTATCCTTTAAAGGGCGAACAAGTGATAGATTATGTCAATGTCTACTTCCGTGATGACTATTCTCAAGTTAAAGGTGACTTTGCGCCAAACGGCCATTATTATGATAAAGATAGTGGAGCCCTCGTTACCAACCGTTATGTCGAAAAAGATGGCAAGTGGTACTATGTCAATGATAAGGGCGATAAATTAATTGGTGCTCAAACTATAGATGGTGTAGAAGTCTATTTTGATAAAGACGGTGTCCAAGCCAAAGGTATTTTTGCCAATGCTGATCATTTTTATGACAAAGACACAGGTGCTGCTGTCCGAGACCAAATCGTCGAAGTCGATGGCAAACGCTATTATGTTGGTCAAGATGGTAGAAAAGTTTACTCAGGAACACATATTGTTCATGGTGAAGAAGTGAATCTTATCGTTGGAGATGGTCATCAAGGCTTCGGAGAATTCACATACTACGCAGATAGTGGAGACTATATCGGATTTGATGGTAAAAAGGTTACAAAAGCTGGTTTCGTTAAAACCAAAGATAATCACTGGTATTATTTAGACGGTAAGGGAAACAAATTAGTCTCCGTTCAAGTTATCGATGGCGAACTCTACTACTTTGGACTTCCTACTCGTAAATACTACTACGGAATGCAAAGTAGAGGTGAGCTCATCTATGCGTATTACAGTGATACTATCCCTAACAGCAGCCACATCTACTATCTGGATGAAGCAACAGGCGCTGCTCTTAAAAATCAGTACCATGAATGGGAAGGTAGTTGGTATTACTTTGGTCCAAACTGGTACGCCTTGACCGGTGAACAAACCATTGACAATGTCCCAGTCTACTTCCACAGTAACGGTAAAC
>NZ_LSIZ01000075.1:0-42171 GCF_001556505.1 Streptococcus sp. CCH8-H5
TAGAGCGCACGCCTGATAAGCGTGAGGTCGGTGGTTCGATTCCACTCGTGCCCATATTGGAGAATTACTCAAGAGGCTGAAGAGGACGGTTTGCTAAATCGTTAGGTCGGGTAACTGGCGCGGGGGTTCGAATCCCCCATTCTCCGTAGTATTATGACGAATTATCTTTTAGATAATTCGTTTTCTTTTTTTTGAGGTGACAAATGAAAAATAGTTTTTATCGATTTCTTCTTTATGGGTTTATTATTATTCTATTTTTTGTAATGCTTTTTTCTTTTGTCTTTACTAATAAAAAATTAACGAAGGATATCTCTTTTAATGTATCCGGTTTAGTTACAAAAGTAGACTCTGTGGTTTCAGTTCCATTTACTGCACTATCAAAATCTCACAATGTTCTTTCTGATCTTTTATCAACTTATTCTGAGAATCGTGATTTAAAAAAATCTTTATCAAATTTAGAAAATCAATCGGCTATTATTTCTAACTTGCAAGAAGAGAATGATTCTTTAAGAGCATCGCTTAATCTTTCGGACAAGCTAAGTCGTGATAATGTTCTCACTGCTGAAGTTTCTATGAGGCCTTCTGTGACTTGGTTAAAAGAGTTAACTATTAATGTGGGTAAGTCTAAGAATGTTAGTAAATCTATGCTAGCAACTTCTAATGGTGGAGTTATTGGCTTTGTAACTAAAGTTTATGATGATACAACAACTATTTCTTTACTTTCTAGTAATTCTAGTGATAGCTACCTTGCATCTAGTGTTAAATCAGAGGATGATAATCAGATTTTCGGGATTATATCACGTTATGATAATAAAAAGAAGCTATTAGAGATGACACAACTCAATTCATCTTCTAACGTTAAGGTCGGCACTGTAGTAGTCACAAGTGGTCTTGATGATGTATCAGTAAAGGATGTTCCAATTGGTACTGTAGACTCTGTTATTGATTATGAAGGAAATCGTACGATTTTGGTAAAACCTTATGCTGATTTTGATAAAATTTCTTATGTTACTTTAGTTGGAGATGGTAAATAATATGAAATTATCCAAGTATTCTATTATTCCTTTCTTACTGAGTATTGTTCCTTTTCTATGGGATGGTCATATTTCGATGATACTTAATCATTATTTATCTCCTGAATTTTTTCTATCATCTCACCTTTTTATTATTTATATCTTCATCTTAACTCTTGATTTTCCAAATAAGTATGCATTTCTTTACCTAGTTTGTTTTGGATTTCTTTATGATACCTATTATTTCAAAACAGTTGGTATAGTAATTCTAACTCTGCCACTATTATGCTATCTGTTAACTCAGCTAGGTCGAATTGTTAAGAGGAATACCTATGTTGATTTTTTGTTAATGTTTTTATTCTTATTTCTTTTTGATACCATAAATTTTGGCTTTGCCGTATTTTATGGTTTCACCAATGAGTCTGTGACTGATTTTATTATTTATCAACTAAGTCCTAGTATAGTATTTAATCTTTTGATCTTTATCTTTATTAAACCTATTATTGAAAAATTATTTTTATATCTGTCAGTTGATAGATTTAAATAGAACTGTAATATTGGCGTAACAAAGTTTGCGTCATTTTTTGTTACAATAAGAAGGTCTTATCGAAAAGGAGTAGTATTTTATATTATGAAAAAACGTATTCTTTCAGCAGTGTTGGTAAGTGGTGTAACCTTATCAGCAGCTGCATCAGTACATGCAGAGGATTATGATTCGCAAATTGCTGCTGCAGATAATGCAATTAGTAACCTTGCTTCTCAACAAGAGACTGCACAAGCGCAAGTTGCTACAATCCAATCTCAAGTATCTACACTTAGAACACAAAAATCAGAATTGGAAACTAAAAATGCTGAACTTGAAAAAGTGTCAGCAGATTTGGAATCTGAAATTCAAGAATTATCAAGTAAAATTGTAGCTCGTCAAGATTCTTTGGCGAAACAAGCTCGTAGTGCTCAACAAAATAATACTGCGACTAGCTATATCAACTCTATCTTGAACTCTAAGTCAATCTCTGAAGCTATTACTCGTATCACAGCTATTTCAAAAGTTGTTACAGCTAATAATGACATGTTGACAAAACAAGAGTCTGATCAAAAAGAGCTTGCTGCAAAGCAAGAACAAAACCAAGCTGCTATTAATGAAATTGCAACTAATAAAGCTGAGCTTGAAACAACAGAAGCTGGTTTGACAACTCAACAAGCTGAACTAGAAGCAGCACAAGTTACTTTGGCTGCAGAATTGGCTACAGCACAAGATGAAAAAACATCACTTGTTTCTGCTAAATCAACTGCAGAAGCTGTGGCAGCTTCAACTGCAGCATCAGTTGCTCAGTCTCAAGCAATTGCAGAATCAGAGGCAGCAGCACAAGCAGTAGCATCTTCAGAAGCGGCAGCATTTGTAGCTCAATCAGAGGCGGCAGCAACTTCAGAAGCTGTAGCTCAACCTTCTGAAGCTACTGTTTCAGAAACAGCGACAGCCTCAGAAGTAGCACAAGAACCGGTTTCATCAGAAACTTCAGAAACTGAGCCAACTGTTGCAACTTCAGAAGCAACACAAGAGCCTGCTGCTCCAGCAACATCTGAAGCACAGCCAGAATCAGCTGCGTCAGAGGCACAACAAGAGCCTGCTGCTCCAGTAACATCTGAAGCACAACCAGAATCAGCTGCTCCAGCAGCTTCAGAAGCTCCTGCTAGCGAAGCACCTGCAGCAACATCTGAAGCACCAGCAAGTCAAGCACCTGCAGCTTCAGAAGCACCAGCTCCTGCTGCTGAAACACCTAAAGTATCAGCAGCATCAACTCCTAATACATATCCAGTTGGTCAATGTACTTGGGGTGCTAAATCATTAGCTTCATGGGTTGGTAATTACTGGGGTAATGCTAAAAACTGGATTGCTAGCGCACAAGCAGCTGGTCACTCAGTTGGTACGACTCCTGTAGCCGGTGCAATTGCGGTTTGGCCAAATGATGGTGGTGGTTATGGTCACGTAGCTTACGTAACATCAGCATCAGGTTCAAATTCAATTCAAGTTATGGAATCAAACTATGCTGGTAACATGTCAATCGGTAACTACCGTGGTACATTTGATCCAACATCTTCAGCTCACGGTGGTTCTGTATATTATATTTACCCATAATGAACACAAAAAAGCGATTCGAATTTTCTCGAATCCTTTTTATTTTACGGGAAAATCTCTTTACTTTGTGGAACTGATTTTAGCTGGGAAAATGTCGTAGCTAAGGTTAAATCTTTTTAGTCTTGTTAAGTTACTGTGACACCATTTATTTTGCATTGAAAATCAATCTAAAAAAAGGTAGAATGGTTTAGTAGATATTTTGGAGGAAATCATGTCTTATACGAATTTGAAGTTGTTTGCTTTATCGTCTAACCAGGAATTAGCAGCAAAAGTTGCTGATAAAATGGGTATTGAACTCGGAAAATCAAGTGTTCGTGAATTTTCAGATGGTGAGATTCAAGTTAATATTGAAGAATCTATCCGTGGTCATCACGTTTTTATTCTTCAATCTACAAGCTCCCCTGTAAATGATAACTTGATGGAAATCTTGATTATGGTTGATGCACTAAAACGTGCCAGTGCAGAAACAATCAGTGTTGTTATGCCTTATTATGGTTATGCACGTCAAGACCGTAAGGCACGTTCACGTGAACCAATCACATCTAAGTTGGTTGCTAATATGCTTGAGGTTGCTGGTGTTGATCGACTTTTGACAGTTGACCTCCATGCTTCTCAAATTCAAGGATTCTTTGATATTCCTGTAGACCATTTGATGGGTGCACCACTTATCGCAGATTACTTTGATCGTGCTGGTCTTACTGGAGATGATGTTGTTGTTGTTTCTCCAGACCATGGTGGTGTGACTCGTGCACGAAAACTTGCTCAATGTTTGAAAACACCAATTGCAATCATTGATAAGCGTCGTAGTGTTGATAAAATGAACACTTCTGAGGTTATGAATATTATTGGTAACGTTGAAGGTAAAACATGTATCTTGATTGATGATATGATTGATACTGCGGGTACAATCTGTCATGCGGCGGATGCGCTTGCTGAAGCTGGTGCAACTCATGTTTATGCTTCATGTACTCACCCTGTATTGTCAGGTCCAGCACTTGATAATATTCAAAAATCTGCTATTGAGAAGCTTGTCGTATTGGACACGATTTATCTTCCAGAAGAACGTTTGATTGATAAAATTGAACAAATTTCAATTGCTGATTTGATTTCAGAGGCAATTATTCGTATTCATGAAAAACGTCCATTGTCACCTTTGTTTGAAATGGGCCATAAATAGACTGAAGCTAGCCTAGGCTAGCTTTTTTGGTGTTTAAATGCGTTTGAGTTTTTGATATAATGTTAGGCATAATTGCAAAGAGGTGACTGTGATGGATTTAACACAACGTTTTAATAAAAATTTAGATAAGATTGAAGTTTCAATGATTCGTCAGTTTGACCAATCAATTTCAGATGTACCAGGGATCAAAAAGTTGACACTTGGTGAACCTGATTTTACAACTCCAGATCATGTAAAAGAGGCTGCTAAAGCTGCTATCGATGCTAACCAGTCGCACTATACAGGTATGGCAGGGCTTCCTGCCTTACGTCAGGCAGCTGCGGAGTTTGTTAAGGAAAAATACAATCTTACTTATAACCCAGATAATGAAATTTTGGTGACTATTGGAGCTACAGAAGCCCTTTCTGCAACATTGACTGCTATTTTGGAGCCAGGAGATACGATTCTTTTACCTGCACCAGCCTATCCTGGATATGAGCCGATTGCAAATCTAGTTGGTGCTGAAATTGTCGAAATTGATACAACAGCTAATGATTTTGTTTTGACTCCGGAGATGTTAGAAAAGGCAATTTTGGAGCAGGGAGATAAGCTTAAAGCCGTTTTGCTTAACTACCCAACCAACCCAACCGGTGTGACCTACTCACGTCAACAGATTAAAGATCTGGCTGAAGTTCTGAAAAAATACGATATTTTTGTTGTTAGTGATGAAGTTTACTCTGAACTAACTTATGTGGATCACCATGTATCTATTGCTGAGTATTTACCGGAACAAACGATTTTGATTAATGGTTTGTCTAAATCTCATGCGATGACAGGGTGGCGTATTGGTTTGATTTTCGCACCTGCAGTCTTGACGGCTCAGTTGATTAAGAGTCACCAATATTTGGTAACAGCTGCAGCAACAATGGCGCAATTTGCAGCTATTGAAGCCTTATCTGCTGGTAAGGATGATGCCCAACCAATGAAAGTTGAGTACTTGAAGCGTCGCGATTATATTCTTGAAAAAATGACTGAACTTGGTTTCAGAATTATTAAACCTGATGGTGCTTTCTACATCTTTGCTAAGATTCCAGAAGGGTATACTCAAGACTCCTTTAAGTTCTGCCAAGACTTTGCTCGTGAAAAAGCTATTGCGATTATCCCAGGGGTCGCTTTTGGGAAGTATGGCGAAGGCTTTGTTCGCTTGTCGTATGCGGCTAGCATGGATACTATTGAAACAGCTATGACTCGTTTGAAAGAGTTTATGGAAGAACATGCAGAAGCTTGAGAGTAGAGGGCTTGTCCTCTTCAATCGTAATTATCGTGAGAATGATAAACTAGTTAAAATTTTTACCGAGCAAGCTGGTAAACGGATGTTTTTTGTTAGAGGTGGTGGGGCAGGTAAATTAAGTGCTGTCATTCAACCTTTGACCATCGCTAAATTCATGATAACTGTAAATGATGAAGGTCTATCTTTCATAGAAGATTATAGCCAGGCAGAGTCCTTCAAGGAAATTACAGGCGATATTTTCAAGCTGTCTTATGCGACTTATTTGGCTGCATTGACAGATGCTACTATTGCTGATGGTGTGACAGATGCGCAATTATTTGTATTCTTGGAGAAGACGCTTGAATTAATGGAAGAAGGCTTGGATCATGAAATATTGACTAATATCTTTGAGATTCAGGTTTTAGACCGTTTCGGCGTACGCTTGAATTTTCACGAGTGTGTCTTTTGTCATCGTGTAGGCCTTCCTTTTGATTTCTCGTTTAAGTTCTCGGGGCTACTTTGTCCAAATCACTTTGCAGAGGATGAAAGGCGTAGTCACTTGGACCCTAATGTGCCTTATCTTTTAGATCGTTTTCAGGGGCTTTCCTTTGAAGAATTGAGAAGCATATCTGTTAAGGATGACATGAAACGAAAGCTACGATATTTTATCGATGACCTCTATGATAATTATGTTGGAATACATCTTAAAAGTAAGAAATTTATTGATAATCTAAATTCTTGGGGCCATATTATGAATAAAGAAGATAGTGCTGACTAGACATTATCTTCTTTTTGTTTCACGTGAAACAGGAAAGTAATGGTTTTCAGTCTCAGGGGTTAAAATGCAGGTCAGTTCGTGCTATAATAATAAGATAATAAGCTGAAAGACTCTGCTAGAAACAGTGAACTAGTCTATTTTAGTTACCTAATATTTTATTGAAAGAAATCTGAGTTTGTTTTTTATGGCAGAGGACGAGAGGGAGAATGCTATGCATGTAATTGCAGTAGATGCTATGGGTGGCGATAATGCGCCACAAGCAATTGTAGAGGGAGTCAACCAAGCTATAGCAGATTTCAAAGATATTGAAATCCAGCTTTATGGTGATGAAGCTAAAATCAAGACTTATTTGACAGCGAATGAACGTGTGAGCATTGTGCATACTGATGAAAAGATAAATTCGGATGATGAGCCAGCTAAAGCTATTCGCAAGAAGAAAAAAGCTTCAATGGTCTTAGGTGCACAAGCTGTTAAGGAGAAAAAAGCAGGTGCCGTGATTTCTGCGGGAAATACAGGTGCCCTTCTTGCCGCAGGTCTCTTCGTGGTCGGACGTATTAAGGGAGTTGAGCGTCCAGGTCTTATGTCAACAATGCCAAGTTTTACTGGTCAACCCTTTGATATGCTTGATTTAGGTGCAAATGCGGAAAATACAGCTAGTCATTTGCATCAATATGCTATTTTAGGCTCTTTCTATGCTAAAAATGTGCGTGGTATTGCCAACCCTCGTGTAGGTCTCCTTAATAATGGGACTGAGGAAACAAAGGGGGATAGTCTTCGTAAGGAGGCTTTTGAACTCCTATCTAAGGAGCCAAGTATTAACTTTGTTGGTAATGTTGAGGCGCGTGAAATTATGTCAGGAGCTGCTGATGTAGTAGTCGCTGATGGTTTCACAGGAAATGCAGTTCTTAAGGCAATTGAAGGAACGGGACTTGGTGCCATGAAGACTCTTAAGTCAGCTATCATGAATGGTGGTCTTAAAGCTAAGTTAGGTGCCTTCCTATTGAAGGATAGTCTAAAAGGTATGAAAGAGACTATGGATTACTCTAGCGCCGGAGGTGCGGTTCTCTTTGGTCTTAAAGCTCCCGTAGTAAAATGTCATGGATCTAGTGATGCTAAGGCAGTTTACTACACCATTAAGCAGGTTCGTACGATGCTTGATACTAAGGTTGTTGAGCAGCTAGTTGAAGCCTTTAGTCCGAAAGAGGAGGCTAACTGATGAGTAGAGTAGAAATTCTTCAGAAAATGCAGCTCGTGATTCAAGAGCAGATGGGTAAAGAGGACATTGTTTTAACTGAAGACACCAAATTAGATGACTTGGGTGTAGATTCAATAGAGCTTATGGAATTCATTATTAATTTGGAGGATGAGTTTGCTCTTGAGATTTCCGATGACACTATTGACCATATGGTTAAGGTAGCTGATTTGTTGGACTATTTGTCTGAGGAATTGAATAAAGAATAAGAAAGCTAGAGATAGATAATAGTTGTGTACTATACGATTGTTATTTTGTGGGAGTGAGGCAAGAAACTAAATGTTATATGGATTTAGTTCTGTCACACTCCTTTTTTCTATACATTTTTTATTAGGAAACTCTAAAAAAGAATCAAAATACGAACGTTGTTTTTTTACTAAAGTAATAAAGTTTGCTATATATTGGTTTTTGGATTCTGGTATGGTATAATTAGGAAGAATAAACTTGAAAGGCGAACAATACCATGTCAAACCAACTAATTTATACTGGTAAAGCTAAAGATATTTATAGTACAGAAGACGAAAATGTGATTAAGTCGGTCTACAAGGACCAGGCCACTATGCTAAATGGGGCTCGCAAAGAGACCATCGAAGGAAAAGGTGTGCTGAATAATCAGATTTCGTCTCTTATTTTTGAAAAATTGAATGCTGCTGGGGTAGCGACGCACTTTATCGAACGTATTTCTGATACCGAACAACTCAACAAGAAAGTGACCATCATTCCTTTGGAGGTTGTTCTTCGTAATGTGACTGCGGGTTCTTTCTCCAAACGTTTTGGCGTTGAAGAAGGTTTGGACTTGAAAACTCCAATCGTTGAATTTTACTACAAGAACGATGAGTTGGATGACCCATTCATCAATGATGAGCATGTGAAGTTTTTGGATATTGCCAATGACGAACAAATTGCCTATATCAAGGAAGAAACACGTCGTATCAATGAATTGCTGAAAAATTGGTTTGCACAAATTGGTCTTCGTTTGATTGACTTCAAATTGGAATTTGGCTTTGATAAGGATGGCAAGATCATCTTGGCAGACGAATTCTCACCAGACAACTGCCGTCTTTGGGATGCGGAAGGGCACCATATGGACAAGGATGTTTTCCGTCGTGATCTTGGTAGCTTGACAGATGTTTATGAAGTTGTATTGGAAAAATTGCAAGGTTTGAAGTGATCTTTTTGAAACGGAAAACTTCGTCTTCGATAACATGTTTGAATAGAATTAAAGGAAATAAAATGGATAAACGTATTTTCGTTGAGAAAAAAGCTGATTTTCGTGTGAAATCTGACTCTTTAGTAAAAGAATTACAGCATAATCTTCAGTTGAAAACCTTGAAGGATCTTCGGATCGTTCAGGTTTATGATGTTTTTGGTTTGGCAGAGGATTTGTTTGCGCGTGCGGAAAAACACATCTTCTCTGAGCAGGTGACCGATACTGTTTTGGATGAAGCTACAGTTAAGGCTGATCTTGAGAAGGTTGCTTTCTTTGCGATCGAAAGTTTGCCTGGTCAATTTGACCAACGTGCGGCATCTTCACAGGAAGCTTTGCTGTTGCTTGGTAGCTCAAATGATGTAACGGTGAATACAGCACAATTGTACTTGGTTAACAAGGATATTGATGCGAATGAGTTGGAAGCTGTCAAAAACTACCTTTTGAACCCAGTGGATTCTCGTTTCAAAGATATCACTGTTGGTATTGCGAAACAGGATTTCTCTGAGTCTGACAAGACCATTCCAAACTTGGATTTCTTTGAAACTTATACGGCAGAAGATTTTGCACAGTATAAGGCTGAGCAAGGATTGGCAATGGAAGTGGATGACCTTCTCTTCATTCAAGATTACTTCAAGTCTATTGGACGAGTGCCAACTGAGACGGAGCTTAAGGTTTTGGACACTTACTGGTCTGACCACTGTCGTCATACAACTTTCGAGACGGAGTTGAAGAATATCGACTTCTCAGCTTCTAAATTTGAAAAACAATTGCAAGCGACTTATGACAAGTATATTGCCATGCGGGATGAGCTGGGACGTACCGAAAAACCTCAAACCTTGATGGATATGGCGACTATTTTTGGTCGTTATGAGCGTGCCAATGGTCGTTTGGATGATATGGAAGTGTCTGATGAAATCAATGCCTGCTCTGTTGAAATTGAAGTGGATGTCAATGGTGTCAAAGAGCCATGGCTTCTCATGTTCAAGAACGAAACGCATAACCACCCAACTGAGATCGAACCATTTGGTGGTGCGGCTACTTGTATCGGTGGTGCCATTCGTGACCCATTGTCAGGGCGTTCATATGTTTACCAAGCCATGCGTATCTCAGGTGCTGGTGATATTACAACACCAATTGCTGAAACTCGTGCTGGTAAATTACCACAACAAGTGATTTCTAAAACAGCGGCACACGGTTATTCTTCATACGGTAACCAAATTGGTTTGGCAACAACTTATGTTCGTGAATACTTCCACCCAGGTTTCGTTGCTAAGCGTATGGAGCTAGGTGCAGTTGTCGGTGCGGCTCCTAAAGAAAATGTTGTCCGTGAAAAACCTGAAGCAGGTGATGTGATTATCTTGCTTGGTGGTAAGACTGGACGTGACGGTGTCGGTGGTGCGACAGGTTCTTCTAAAGTTCAAACGGTTGAATCTGTTGAAACAGCTGGTGCTGAAGTTCAAAAAGGGAATGCCATCGAAGAACGTAAGATTCAACGTCTTTTCCGTAATGGGGATGTGACACGTCTTATCAAGAAATCAAATGACTTTGGTGCTGGTGGTGTCTGTGTGGCTATTGGTGAATTGGCAGATGGTCTTGAAATTGATCTAGACAAAGTGCCATTGAAATACCAAGGTTTGAACGGTACAGAAATTGCCATCTCTGAATCTCAAGAACGTATGGCCGTAGTGGTTCGTCCAGAAGATGTAGATGCCTTCGTTGCTGAATGTAACAAAGAAAATATTGATGCTGTTGTTGTTGCGACAGTGACTGAAAAACCAAATCTTGTCATGCACTGGAATGGTGAAACCATCGTTGATTTGGAACGTCGTTTCCTTGATACAAACGGTGTACGTGTGGTTGTAGATGCTAAGGTGGTTGACAAGGATGTCAAGCTTCCAGAAGAACGTCAAACATCTGCTGAAACCCTTGAAGCTGATACTCTTGAAGTCTTGGCTGACCTTAACCATGCCAGTCAAAAAGGTTTACAAACCATCTTTGATAGTTCAGTTGGTCGTTCAACAGTCAATCATCCACTCGGTGGTCGCTACCAAATCACACCAACGGAAGCTTCTGTACAGAAATTGCCAGTCCAACATGGCGTGACAACAACTGCTTCTGTTATGGCGCAAGGATTCAACCCTTATGTAGCAGAATGGTCTCCATATCATGGCGCTGCCTATGCAGTAATCGAAGCAACAGCTCGTTTGGTTGCTGCTGGTGCAAACTGGTCTAAGGCTCGCTTCTCTTATCAGGAATACTTCGAGCGTATGGATAAACAAGCGGAGCGCTTTGGTCAACCAGTATCAGCTCTCCTTGGATCAATCGAAGCTCAGATTCAACTTGGTTTGCCATCTATCGGTGGTAAAGACTCTATGTCTGGTACCTTTGAAGAATTGACAGTACCACCAACCTTGGTTGCTTTTGGGGTAACAACTGCAGATAGCCGTAAGGTTCTTTCTCCAGAATTCAAAGCTGCTGGTGAAAATATTTACTACATTCCTGGTCAAGCTTTGGCACAAGAAATTGACTTCAATCTTATCAAGTCTAACTTTGCTCAATTTGAAGCCATCCAAGGTGACCATAAAGTCACATCTGCATCAGCTGTCAAATATGGTGGTGTCCTTGAAGCTCTTGCCCTTGCAACATTTGGTAACCATATTGGTGCCACTGTAACCCTTGAAAATCTTGAGACTGCCTTGACAGCTCAATTGGGTGGATTCGTCTTCACATCTCCGGAAGAGATTTCAGGTGTTGCCAAGATTGGACAAACAGTAGCTGACTTTACACTAACTGTCAATGATGTAACGCTTGATGGACACAAACTTGACAGTGCCTTCCAAGGTAAATTGGAAGAAGTTTACCCAACGGAATTTGCACAAGCAACTGAGTTGGAAGAAGTGCCAGCTGTGGCATCAGATGCTGTGATCAAAGCTAAAGAAACAGTTGAGACACCAGTAGTTTACATTCCAGTATTCCCAGGTACTAACTCTGAGTACGATTCAGCTAAGGCCTTTGAAAAAGAAGGTGCAAAAGTTAACTTGGTACCATTTGTAACACTTAATGAAGAAGCTATTGTCAAGTCTGTTGACACTATGGTTGACAATATCGAAAAAGCTAACATTATCTTCTTTGCAGGTGGCTTCTCAGCAGCCGATGAACCAGATGGATCAGCTAAATTTATCGTTAACATCTTGCTCAATGAAAAAGTACGTGCAGCCATCGATAGCTTCATCGAACGTGGTGGTTTGATTATCGGTATCTGTAACGGATTCCAGGCTCTTGTCAAATCAGGTCTTCTTCCATATGGTAACTTTGAAGATGCAAGCAGTACTAGTCCAAGCCTCTTCTACAATGATGCCAACCAACACGTGGCTAAGATGGTTGAAACACGTATTGCCAACACGAACTCACCATGGCTTGCCGGAGTAGAAGTTGGTGACATCCATGCCATCCCAGTATCACACGGTGAAGGTAAGTTTGTCGTGACAGCTGAGGAATTTGCAGAGCTTCGTGACAATGGTCAAATCTTTACCCAATATGTTGACTTCGAAGGTAAACCAAGCATGGATTCAAAATACAATCCTAACGGATCTGTGAATGCTATCGAAGGTATCACAAGTAAGAACGGTCAAATTATTGGTAAGATGGGTCACTCAGAACGTTTCGAAGACGGTCTTTTCCAAAATATTCCAGGAAATAAAGACCAACACCTCTTTGCGTCAGCGGTTAAATACTTTACTGGAAAATAATAGAGTGCCAAGTGTACTCAGTAATGATATTTTTCGATATGCAGTGGTTATAAAGAGCTTGAAAACTTGAGTTCCAATTAGTGAAATGAGAGGGTAGAAACAGTTTTTCGTTCGCCTTGCATAAGGAAAATATCAAAAATAAAAGGTATAAAAAATGACATACGAAGTTAAATCTCTTAATGAAGAATGTGGTGTTTTTGGTATCTGGGGTCACCCAGATGCTGCCAAATTAACTTATTTCGGACTTCACAGTCTCCAACACCGTGGTCAAGAGGGAGCAGGAATTCTCTCAAATGATGCGGGTCAATTGAAGCGTCATCGTGATATGGGGCTTCTCTCAGAAGTTTTCCGTGATCCAGCCAACTTGGATAAGCTAACTGGAACGGCTGCTATCGGTCATGTTCGTTATGCGACTGCTGGTGAAGCTTCTGTAGACAATATTCAACCTTTCTTGTTTAAGTTTTATGATAATCAGTTTGGACTTGCCCACAACGGGAACTTGACTAATGCAGAGTCACTTAGACGTGAGTTGGAAAAAAATGGTGCAATCTTTAACTCGACTTCTGACTCAGAAATTTTGGCTCACTTGATTCGTCGTAGCCATAACCCATCCTTCATGGGTAAGGTGAAAGAAGCCTTGAACACTGTTAAAGGTGGATTTGCTTACCTCCTCATGCTTGAGGACAAGCTCATTGCAGCCTTGGATCCAAATGGTTTCCGTCCCCTTTCTATTGGTAAGATGGCCAATGGAGCTATTGTGGTTTCATCTGAAACCTGTGCCTTTGAAGTGGTTGGAGCAGAGTGGATTCGCGATGTGAATCCAGGTGAGGTTGTTATCATCGATGATAATGGCATTACTTACGATAACTATACAACGGACACCCAATTGGCTGTTTGCTCAATGGAGTATATTTACTTTGCCCGTCCTGATTCAAATATCCAAGGGGTCAATGTCCATACAGCTCGTAAACGTATGGGTGCTCAATTGGCACGTGAATTCAAACATGAAGCGGATATTGTAGTTGGTGTGCCTAATTCATCACTTAGCGCAGCCATGGGATTTGCAGAAGAATCAGGCTTGCCAAATGAAATGGGCTTGATTAAAAACCAATACACTCAACGTACCTTTATCCAACCAACACAAGAATTACGTGAGCAAGGGGTTCGTATGAAGCTCTCTGCCGTATCAGGTGTTGTTAAAGGCAAACGTGTGGTTATGATTGACGATTCTATTGTACGTGGGACGACCTCACGTCGTATCGTTAATTTGCTAAAAGAAGCAGGAGCAACAGAGGTTCACGTAGCAATCGGTAGTCCAGCCCTTGCCTATCCATGTTTCTACGGTATCGATATTCAAACACGTAAGGAATTGATTGCGGCCAATCATACAGTTGAGGAAACACGCGAAATCATTGGTGCGGATAGCTTGACTTACTTGTCTATTGATGGCTTGATTGATTCTATTGGAATTGACACAGATGCACCAAACGGTGGCCTTTGTGTGGCTTACTTTGATGGTAAATATCCAACACCATTGTATGACTACGAAGAACGCTATTTGGAAAGTTTGAAAGAACACACTTCTTTCTATTAAGAGCAGTGCAGAAGAAAAAAGAGGAAAAAATTATGTCTAAAAATGCTTACGCTCAATCGGGTGTAGATGTTGAAGCAGGTTATGAAGTTGTTGAACGTATCAAAAAACACGTTGCTCGTACAGAGCGTGCAGGTGTCATGGGAGCTCTAGGTGGCTTCGGTGGTATGTTCGACCTTTCAAAAACAGGTGTCAAAGAGCCTGTTTTGATCTCAGGTACAGATGGTGTCGGTACTAAACTCATGCTTGCTATTAAGTACGACAAACACGATACTATCGGTCAAGACTGTGTCGCTATGTGTGTTAACGATATCATCGCCGCAGGTGCTGAGCCCCTTTACTTCCTTGACTACGTAGCAACTGGTAAAAATGAACCAGCTAAATTGGAGCAGGTCGTTGCTGGTGTTGCTGAAGGTTGTGTGCAAGCTGGTGCAGCCCTTATTGGTGGTGAAACTGCTGAAATGCCTGGTATGTATGGTGAAGACGACTATGATTTGGCAGGTTTCGCGGTAGGTATCGCAGAAAAATCTCAAATCATCGACGGATCAAAAGTAGCTGAAGGTGACGTGCTTCTTGGACTTGCTTCAAGTGGTATCCACTCAAATGGTTACTCACTCGTGCGTCGTGTCTTTGCGGATTACACAGGTGAAGAAGTTCTCCCAGAACTTGAAGGCAAAAAACTTAAAGACGTTCTTCTTGAACCAACTCGTATCTACGTTAAAGCAGCTTTGCCACCTATCAAAGAAGAATTGGTTAACGGTATTGCCCACATCACAGGTGGTGGTTTCATCGAAAATGTGCCACGTATGTTCTCAGATGACTTGGCTGCTGAAATTGACGAAAGCAAAGTGCCAGTCCTTCCAATTTTCAAAGCCCTTGAAAAATATGGTGAAATCAAACATGAAGAAATGTTTGAAATCTTCAACATGGGTATTGGTCTCATGCTTGCGGTTAAACCAGAAAATGTTGAACGCGTCAAAGAACTTCTTGACGAACCTGTTTATGAAATCGGTCGTATTGTGAAGAAAGATGGCGCAAGTGTGGTGATTAAATAATGGCTAAAAAGATTGCTGTTTTTGCCTCTGGCAACGGCTCAAACTTTCAGGTGATTGCAGAACAATTTCCAGTAGAATTTGTCTTTTCAGATCACCGTGATGCCTATGTCTTAGAACGTGCCAAGAATCTCAATGTGGTTAGCCATGCCTTTGAACTCAAGGAATTTGACAATAAAGCGGCTTATGAAGAGGCTATCGTCAAACTCTTGGATGATCACCAGATTGATTTGGTTTGTTTGGCCGGTTATATGAAAATCGTCGGCCCAACCTTGCTAGCAGCTTATGAAGGCCGTATTATCAATATTCACCCGGCTTATCTCCCTGAATTTCCAGGGGCTCATGGTATTGAGGATGCTTGGAATGCAGGTGTTGACCAGTCTGGTGTAACTATTCACTGGGTGGATTCTGGCGTTGATACCGGAAAGGTCATCAAACAAGTCCGTGTGCCACGCCTTGAAGGTGATACCCTTGATACTTTCGAAACTCGCATCCACGAAGCAGAGTACAAACTCTATCCAGAAGTCTTGGATAGTTTGGGAGTGGAGAGGTATTAATGAATAATATTATTGATATTTGGTCAAAACTGAAGGAAATAACTGAGGAAACGATTAAGGTTCCTTTCACATACATGATGTTCTTTCTCTTAAATGTATTAATCTATTCTGGTAAAGGGCAACAAATTTCAGAGGTTATTACTTTGAGTAATGTTATAAGGCAGATTATAACATTATTAACTGAATTATTATCAATAATTTTTAACAACTATATTGGGATTCTTCTGATAGTAACTCTCATTGCTCTTTTAATTTTGGTGTTATTTAAGAAAACTAATATTTTTAATAAATTACCAGAAGATATTGAGTATACTGATGGAACGGTTGTTTCTTGGAATCCACTTAGTGCAGTCAATAGATTATTTAGTTTGATTTTTAGTTTATCAACTGATTATTTTATATTTTACTGTTGCCTAATCTTTATTATCAATCCAAACTTTTATATAGTTGACGATTATTTTATATTTTTAAAAAACCAAGAAAATAGTAATATTTTAAATATTTTATGGAGTGTAAATTGTCTGATTTTATTCCGCCTTATATTACAAGCATTTTTTGTAATAAAATACACAGATAAAAAAAGATATTTGAAGTATTCGCTAAGATATAATACAATTTCTAGCTTTTCTATTTCTAGTGAACGTAATACAGTACTATACATGATAGTGAGAAATAGCTCTGATTTTTCAGATTATTACCTTCTTCAAGTAGAAACTCATAAACAACAATTGAAAGAGACAATAGGTGGTTTATCAAATAATAATGGATCTATACGCAGAGAGTGGATAAAGGAAGAAATCCCTAAATTTAAAAGACAATATCATATTTTAGATAAAAGTGAAAATCTCTCTGATATCATATACTATTACGATGAACTAAAAAAGAAATATTCTAATAATGAAGATTAGATAACGCAATAAATTTATTTTTAGTAAGGAGAATACATGACTAAACGAGCACTTATTTCAGTCTCAGATAAAGCGGGCATCGTTGAATTTGCCCAAGAACTCAAAAAATTAGGTTGGGATATCATCTCAACAGGTGGTACCAAAGTTGCCCTTGACAATGCTGGGGTAGACACTATCGCCATCGACGATGTGACTGGTTTCCCAGAAATGATGGACGGACGTGTTAAGACCCTTCACCCAAATATCCACGGTGGTCTCCTCGCTCGTCGTGACCTCGATAGCCACCTTCAAGCGGCTAAGGACAATAATATCGAATTGATTGACCTTGTTGTGGTAAACCTTTATCCATTCAAGGAAACCATTCTCAAACCAGACGTGACTTACGCTGATGCAGTTGAAAACATCGATATTGGTGGACCATCAATGCTTCGTTCAGCAGCTAAAAACCATGCTAGCGTAACAGTTGTTGTAGACCCTGCTGACTATGCTGTTGTTCTTGACGAATTGTCAGCAAACGGCGAAACAAGCTACGAAACTCGCCAACGTTTGGCAGCGAAAGTATACCGTCACACAGCTTCATACGACGCTTTGATTGCAGAATACTTCACAGCTCAAGTGGGTGAAACAAAACCTGAAAAACTCACTTTGACTTATGACCTTAAGCAACCAATGCGTTACGGTGAAAACCCTCAACAAGACGCAGACTTCTACCAAAAAGGTTTGCCAACGGCTTACTCGATTGCTTCAGCTAAACAGCTTAACGGTAAAGAATTGTCATTCAATAATATCCGTGATGCTGATGCTGCTATCCGTATCATCCGTGATTTCAAAGACCGCCCAACAGTTGTGGCTCTCAAACACATGAACCCATGTGGTATCGGTCAAGCTGATGACATTGAAACAGCTTGGGACTACGCTTATGAAGCTGACCCAGTGTCAATCTTCGGTGGTATTGTAGTCCTCAACCGTGAAGTTGATGCTGCGACAGCTAAGAAAATGCATGGTGTTTTCCTTGAAATCATCATTGCACCAAGCTACACAGACGAAGCGCTTGAAATCTTGACAACCAAGAAGAAAAACTTGCGTATCCTTGAGTTGCCATTTGACGCTCAAGATGCTAGCGAAGTGGAAGCAGAATACACTGGTGTTGTCGGTGGACTTCTCGTTCAAAACCAAGACGTTGTTAAAGAAAGTCCAGCTGACTGGCAAGTGGTTACTAAACGCCAACCAACTGAAACAGAAGCGACAGCTCTTGAGTTTGCTTGGAAAGCTATCAAGTACGTCAAATCAAATGGTATCATCGTGACTAACGACCACATGACACTTGGTGTTGGTCCTGGTCAAACTAATCGTGTGGCTTCTGTCCGTATCGCCATTGACCAAGCTAAAGACCGTCTTGACGGCGCTGTTCTTGCTTCAGATGCCTTCTTTCCATTTGCAGATAACGTGGAAGAAATTGCTAAAGCAGGTATTAAAGCTATCATTCAACCGGGGGGATCAGTACGTGACCAAGAGTCAATCGAAGCGGCTGATAAACATGGTTTGACAATGATCTTTACAGGCGTTCGTCACTTCCGTCATTAAGAATTTACAAAGCATCCAAAAAATTGGATGTTTTTGGCTATTTGTCAACTGTAGTGGGTGACGAAAAACTAACATCTAGAGAGGACCGGATAGGTCCTCTTTTTGTCTCACGAAAACCACTAGCTGTGCTAGTGGTTCCGATACAAGAAGACGTGATAGCAGATCAGCTCAGTCTTTTTGAGGAGTATGATCCGTTTACAGGTGAGAAGAATAAAAGAAAGTAGTATTAAAGAGATCCGCTAGTCGGGTCAGCTAGCAAAGGTGGTGCTAAAGGGAAACCATTTGGTGGGCCTTTAGGCCTCGGCCGGTAGCAGAGGCTTTCAGCCGAAGAGCAAGTCACCCGTTCTGATATCATATCATTAGACGGATGGTTATGATTTCATAGTATCAAAAAAACAACCGTTCTCACGATTGTTCAATAGATTTAAACCTTTTCAAGGACAGACTGGGTTACCCAAGTCTTGCGATTTCCGATTTGGACGAGGACGCCATCGCTAGGTGGGTCAATGGCTAGCACTTTGAAGTTACCTGGAATAGTAAAGGTCTCACCAGGATTGAGGTACTGGTCTGAAGTTGGATTGCCTTGTCCATCAACTTCAAGAACAGGTCCAGGATCAACGATATTGTGTTTGGTTGGTGTGCCTCCTGCTAAATCTTGGCTGGTGATGTTATTTCCTACTATAGATGTTACACGGAAAGTACCTGTAAATCGGACAGTATCACCAATGTTGATAGAAGAGTTGGTTGTATTACTAGTCTGAGTTCCTGATTCAAGGTCTTTAAAGTGGATATAGCCGGATACTTGACTTTTATGGAAGCTACGTTTGTGGTATTTCTCAGGTCCTTGCCCCACATCGTAGTTGTACTCCTCAATCGTTACCTGATCTCCTTGAACGTCAGCAACCCAGGCTACATGCCCCATGTGACCGGCCCCGTTGACACCAGCTGAAAACCAAGCGATGCTCCCTACGGCAGGATTCATGTCGACACGGTAACCATTGGCACGTGCGATGCTTCCCCATGTAATGGCATTCCCATAGCCTACAGGTAGGTTGAAACCATTCGTGTTACTGAGGCGATAGGCCGCAAAGGATGTACACTGACGCCAGTACATGGTCCAAGGATCAACGCCGAAGCCTCCATATTTCCAAGAGGAAGGATAGTCATCTCCGAGGACAGCCGCCTGAGCAGAGGAGCCACACGAAACCGATACAGTCGCTAGACAAGCTAGCGGTAAAAGACAATTTAGTATTTTTTTCTTCATTTTAACCTCCACCTACTTATTCGTAGTTTTTCTGGAAAATGAAGATAATTTGTCTATTTTCAAAAAACTATATATAATTATATAAAATAATATATAAGGAGTTAATTATGACTGTTGTAGAGAAGCGTGTTCAAGTAAATTTCCAAACTAACCCGATTTTGTTGGAAAGGGCAAGAAAAATTGTAAAGGCAAATAATTTAGATATGAGTAAATCGTTTAATTTGTTTTTGGAGACGATTGTTGCTACCGAGCAAATACCAGTAATGACGGAGGATGAATTGCTAAAAGAAAGACTGTTTAGGCAGCTTAAAGCTGAAGTAGCAGAGAGTGTAGCTGAGTATCAGGCGGGTAATATAATACCCCTTGAGGAGGTTAAGGATGAATACAACCTATAGTCTTTCACTCACTAAGCGTGCTCGCTCTTCTTTGAGAAGTATATATGACTACATTCGTGATGTACTTTCTAATGAAACTGCTGCCAAGAAGATAGTTTCGAAGCTTTTGCAAGGAATGGAAAGTTTGAAGACTTTTCCTGAGGCTGGTTTTAATGCAGATCAACGTTATGGTAAAAGAATCAATGACACATTTGAGACACGAGCACTTGTCGTTAAACGCTATGTCATACTTTATTTTATAGACGAAAGTAGAAAAGAGATTGTAGTCTCCCACATCTTTAGTTCTAAAAGCGACTATATCAAGTTGTTATAAAAAAATTAAGATTAGTAGTGAGGAAATCTCCGACGGGAGAAAGTACTTACTACTTTTTCGTTATGATAAATTGTCTAGCTTTGAGGGAGCAGTACATTCCGCTACCTGAAGGGATGCCTTTTTTATGTCCAAATTTGGATACACACCCATATCTCCGAACAAATATGTTATAATGGTTATGTATAATTCGTGAAAATTGCTAATTTTTCCGAATGATTGTCGTTAACGGGCATTTGCCCCTAGTCTTATTTGATATTGAGGTATCTTTCAAATGAAACTTTTGGTTGTTGGTTCTGGTGGTCGTGAACATGCGATTGCCAAGAAATTATTGGAGTCTAAGGATGTTGAGCAAGTTTTCGTGGCTCCTGGTAATGACGGGATGACATTGGACGGTCTTGATTTGATCAATATCGGAATTTCCGAACATTCTAAGCTGATTGACTTTGCAAAAGCGAACGATATTGCTTGGACCTTTATCGGTCCAGATGATGCCCTTGCGGCTGGTATCGTGGATGATTTCAATGCGGCAGGACTCAAAGCCTTTGGTCCGACCAAGGCTGCGGCTGAGTTGGAGTGGTCTAAGGATTTCGCTAAGGAAATCATGGTCAAATACGACGTTCCGACAGCAGCCTATGGCACATTTTCAGATTTCAAGGAAGCCAAGGCCTACATCGAGGAAAAAGGCGCTCCAATCGTCGTCAAGGCAGACGGTTTGGCCCTTGGGAAAGGTGTCGTCGTTGCTGAGACAGTTGAGCAAGCCGTCGAAGCTGCTCACGAGATGCTTTTGGACAATAAATTCGGTGATTCAGGTGCGCGAGTGGTCATCGAGGAATTTCTTGACGGGGAAGAGTTTTCTCTCTTTGCCTTTGTCAATGGAGATAAATTCTACATTATGCCAACGGCTCAGGACCACAAACGTGCTTATGATGGGGACAAGGGCCCTAACACTGGTGGGATGGGTGCCTATGCGCCGGTTCCTCACTTGCCACAGAGCGTGGTTGACACAGCGGTTGACACCATTGTCAAGCCAGTTCTTGAAGGTATGATTAAAGAAGACCGTCCGTACCTTGGTGTCCTTTACGCGGGGCTTATCTTGACAGCTGACGGACCGAAAGTCATCGAGTTTAACGCTCGCTTCGGCGATCCTGAAACGCAAATCATCTTGCCTCGTTTGACTTCTGATTTTGCGCAAAATATCACTGACATTTTGGATGGCAAAGAGCCAGCTATTACTTGGACGGATAAGGGTGTGACACTGGGCGTGGTTGTAGCTTCAAATGGCTACCCACTCGCTTATGAGAAAGGTGTCAAGCTTCCTACCAAGACAGAAGGCGATATCATCACTTACTATGCCGGTGCCAAAATCGCTGAAAATGGCCAAGACCTTCTCTCAAACGGTGGACGTGTCTACATGCTGGTTACCACAGCAGATACCGTCAAAGATGGCCAAAATATCATCTACAACGAACTCAACAAACAAAACACAGAAGGCCTCTTCTACCGTACGGATATCGGTAGCAAGGCGAATAAATAAAACTCTTTGAAAACCTTCGATTGACTGTGTTAAAGCTCCTTGATGAACTTTAGTTCTATCTTCGTCGCTTTGCCTTGTCACTCTATGATTTTCTTTGAGTTTTCGAATATCAATGCTATTTTAGGCGACGAAGTCGCCAATCCGATAATGGTCGCCGTGGTGAAAAGACCAGAACAGCATCTGTTCTGGTCGGGGGAAACTTTGAGACTTTAGTCTCAAAGTTTAGGAATGAAACCGAAGGTTTGCTTCCGTCCCCACCACCTAAGACCATTATCAAAAAAGAAAAGGAAAAATTATGACTAAACCAGTAATTTCCATTATCATGGGCTCAAAATCCGACTGGGCAACCATGCAAAAAGCTGCTGAAGTTCTCGACAACTTCGGCGTCGCTTACGAAAAGAAAGTTGTTTCCGCACACCGTACACCGGACCTCATGTTCAAACATGCGGAAGAAGCACGTAGCCGTGGCATCAAGGTCATCATCGCAGGTGCTGGTGGCGCTGCTCACTTGCCAGGGATGGTTGCTGCTAAAACAACCCTTCCAGTCATCGGTGTGCCAGTCAAATCACGTGCCCTTAGCGGTGTAGATTCGCTCTATTCTATCGTTCAGATGCCGGGTGGTGTACCTGTCGCAACCATGGCTATCGGTGAAGCGGGTGCGACTAACGCTGCCCTCTTTGCCCTCCGTCTCCTATCAGTAGAAGACAAGACCATTGCGGATGCGCTTGCTAACTTTGCTGAAGAACAAGGAAAAATCGCAGAGGAGTCTACAAATGAGCTCAACTAAAACCATTGGTATCATCGGTGGTGGCCAGCTCGGTCAGATGATGGCTATCTCAGCTATCTACATGGGCCACAAGGTTATCACCCTTGATCCTGCAGCAGATTGTCCATCTTCTCGTGTGTCTGAGGTTATCGTGGCACCCTACGATGACGTAGATGCCCTTCGTCAGTTGGCGGACCGCTGTGATGTTCTCACTTATGAGTTTGAAAATGTCGATGCTGACGGCCTTGACGCTGTTATCAAAGACGGTCAGCTTCCACAAGGAACAGACCTGCTTCGCATTTCGCAAAACCGTATCTTTGAGAAAGACTTCCTCTCAAACAAGGCTAAAGTGACCGTTGCCCCTTACAAGGTTGTGACATCTAGTCTTGATTTGGAAGATATTGACCTTTCTAAAAAATACGTCCTCAAGACTGCGACAGGTGGTTACGATGGTCACGGTCAAAAGGTCATCACGTCAGCCGACGATTTGGAAGAGGCAAATGCCCTTGCTAACTCAGCCGAGTGTGTCTTGGAAGAGTTCGTTAACTTCGACCTTGAAATTTCGGTTATCGTGTCTGGTAATGGTAAAGACGTGACAGTTTTCCCAGTTCAGGAAAATATTCACCGCAACAACATCCTCTCTAAAACCATCGTGCCTGCTCGCATTTCTGACAGTCTAGCTGAGAAAGCGAAAGCTATGGCGGTGAAGATTGCTGAGCAGATTAACCTCTCTGGTACTCTCTGTGTGGAAATGTTTGCGACTGCTGATGACATCATCGTCAACGAAATTGCGCCACGCCCACACAATTCAGGCCACTACTCAATCGAAGCTTGCGACTTTTCACAGTTTGACACGCATATCTTGGGCGTTCTCGGAGCGCCACTCCCAGCAATTCACCTCCATGCACCTGCTGTCATGCTCAACGTCCTCGGCCAACATGTCGAGGCTGCTGAGCGTTATGTCACAGAAAATCCAAGCGCCCACCTCCACATGTATGGTAAACTAGAAGCGAAGCACAACCGCAAAATGGGACATGTGACTTTGTTTAGTAATGAACCAGATAGTGTGGTTGAGTTCGGGAAAGGAATTGATTTTTAGGTGAGAATAGCAATCCTAGGACTCGGAGTTATCGGGACCACTTACGCCTACGCTTTTCAAAAAGCAGGCCATCAAGTGGAACACGTACTTAGAGATAGTAAGAAAAACAATGCTCCCAAGGAGTTGTTGGTTGATCTACTAGATGGTCGCTATCATTCCAAAGGTGAGAACAAACACGACACCTATGAAGTTCATGTGGCAGAAGCTCATTCAGAATATGATTTTATTTTTCTGAGTGTGCGTCATGGTTTTGTCAAAGAAGCCGTGGAAACCTTGCGAAAAAATAATATCAAAGGCACCCTCGTTTTCTTCTGCAATTTCTGGAATACACGAAAAGAGGTTCAAGAGTGGGCAGGAGATTACGACTATATTCTGGCTTTTCCGACAGCGGGCGGTCATATGCATGAGGACCATTTGGATGGTGTCTTGTTCGACCATTTAATGCTAGAAGGTGAGCAAAAAGCAGACATTTCTAACTATGCTGATCTGACAGATTTATTGACTTCTGCAGATTTGAAGTGGGAAGTTCCTCATGATATGGTCGAGTGGATTTGGATTCACATGGCGATTAATGCGGGTGTTACTTCGACAGCTGCTCGTTCAGGAAATTTGGAAAATCCAGAACAGCTGGCTCTGAATTTGATGAATAGTTCTTCGGAATTGTCATTGGCCATCAAGGCCATTCAAGAGGCTTTGAAAGTCGTAGAAGCGCGTGGCGTAAATTTGAAGCTTTATAAGGCAGAACTCTTGCCATACAAAATTCCCGCTTGGATTGCAGGAAAAGCCATGAAAGTCATGTTTGCGAAAAATGAGCTGACCCGAAAAATCATGACCTTACACAATGATAAACAGGATATTTTCTACTGTTGTCAAAGTGTCTATCAGACCGGTCAGGAGTTAGGTGTGGACATGCCCATTCTAGAAGCAAACATGAAGGGAATTTCGATTTAGGAGGTTTTATGATTCAACTCATCGTCAACGCATTTGTTGAAAAAGATAAGACTGGAGCAGTCGTCGAAGTCTTGTATGCTAGTAGCAATCACGAAAAAGTGAGAGCTAAGTATGAAGAGTTGATTGCTCAATATCCTGAAAACTATTTAGCTATCTATGATTTGCCGATGGATACTGATTTGAATACACTGGATCACTATCCATCAGTGTGGATTGGGAAAGAGGAGTTTGAATAGGAGACCTTAATGTCGATATTTAATTTTGGAAAACCCAAAGATGAAGCTTTAGAAAATAAAATTCAGAGATTAAATCAAGAGATTGCTATTCAAAAAGCAAAATTGGCAGATTTAAAAGCTCAAATAAAGATAGCAGACGAGATAGTCTCATTAAATACGGAGTTATCTCAGAAGCGGTCAGAATTATTTGCTATTCAGAACGAGATTTCTTTAGCTAATGACACACTTGGATTACAAGAGTTTGGATTCTTTGAGAGACAGTATAAGTTTTCCGATAGCACAAAATATAAGGAAGCTTTGGATAATTTGCGAAAACAGCAGAAAGATTTAGTTAAATCTGGTCAGGCTGGTAGAATTATAGTACCTATGCTTTTAGATAATAATAAAAGCAAGGGGAAGGCAATGCAGAATCAGCTTATTAAAGCGGCTATTCGTGGTTTTAATGGTGAAGCGGATGCCTTGTTAGTAAAAGTTTCTGTTTCGAATGTTGAAAAGAAAATTCAGGCATTGAAGAAAGCATTCCAACAACTGAATAGAATGTATTCACGTAATCAAATTGAAATAACGATACCCTATCTAAATTTAAAAATTGAAGAATTGCGCCTAGCTGCTGAGTTTGAATTACAGAAGCAAGAAGAAAAAGAATTGCTTCGTGAGCAAAGAGCAAAAGAGCGTGAGGACAAAAAACTTCAGGCTGAAATTAAAGCACGTCGAAAGCAATTGGAAAAAGATAGAACCCACTTTAAAAATATGGTTTCTAAGGTTGAGGAACTTTTGAAAAATGCTACTGGTGAGGAGCTTGAAGAACTTCAGAGACAGTTATCTGAGTATCAAGATAAATTATCCGAACTAGATGAAATCGAAGAAGATATTGATTATCGTGAAGGTCATGCAACTGCAGGCTACGTATATGTTATTTCTAACATTGGTTCCTTTGGTGAAGATGTTTATAAAATTGGAGTTACTCGTCGTTTAGAACCTCTTGAACGCATCAGGGAATTAAGTAGCGCATCAGTACCTTTTCAATTTGATGTCCATGCTTTGATTTTTAGTGAAGAAGCTTTTGCATTAGAGACTGAATTACATAATCAACTTAGTGAGTATAAGGTTAATAAAGTAAATAACCGTAAAGAGTACTTCAAGGTTCCATTTGAAAAAATTAAGGCACTTTTAGATAAACACGAAGAGTTGACTATAGAATTAAATGAGAACGCTGAAGCATTCGAATATAGACAGACTCTACTGAAGGGGTAGCTATAGATGAAGTGGTTATTTTTAGTACTATTTATTGGGTGTGGGGGAAATGCATTAGGTTTATCTTCTGATGATAATGAAGATGAATTAGATGAAAACGAAACATTTTATTCAAATGTAACTTCAGCAGAAAAAACTCAGACTTCTAAGGAAGAAAGACTAAAGTGGGCAGTTGCTACGGCAGTATTTCTAGTTTTATTTTTGATATTTGCATTTTTTAGATAATTTAAAGGAGAAACAACATGATCGAACGTTACTCTCGCCCAGAAATGGCGAACATTTGGAGTGAAGAAAATAAATACCGTGCTTGGCTTGAGGTGGAAATCTTGGCTGACGAAGCATGGGCTGAGTTGGGAGAAATCCCTAAGGAAGATGTAGCTTTGATTCGTGAAAAAGCGGACTTTGACATCGACCGTATTTTGGAAATCGAGCAGCAAACGCGTCACGATGTGGTTGCCTTCACACGTGCGGTTTCTGAAACGCTTGGCGAAGAGCGCAAGTGGGTTCACTATGGTTTGACATCTACTGACGTGGTAGATACGGCCTATGGTTACCTCTACAAGCAAGCCAATGAAATTATCCGTCGTGACCTTGAAAACTTCACTAAAATCGTGGCAGATAAGGCGAAAGAACACAAATTCACCATCATGATGGGTCGTACCCACGGTGTGCACGCTGAGCCTACAACATTTGGTCTTAAATTGGCCACTTGGTATAGCGAAATGAAACGTAACATCGAGCGTTTCGAGCATGCTGCTGCTGGTGTGGAAGCTGGTAAGATTTCTGGTGCGGTTGGGAACTTTGCCAACATCCCACCATTCGTTGAAAAATACGTCTGCGACAAGCTTGGTATCCGTGCTCAAGAAATCTCTACACAGGTACTTCCTCGTGACCTTCACGCTGAGTACTTTGCAGTTCTTGCTAGCATCGCAACTTCTATCGAGCGTATGGCGACTGAGATCCGTGGTCTTCAAAAATCAGAACAACGTGAAGTGGAAGAGTTCTTTGCCAAAGGACAAAAAGGGTCTTCAGCAATGCCTCACAAACGTAACCCAATCGGTTCTGAAAACATGACAGGTCTTGCGCGTGTTATCCGTGGTCACATGGTCACAGCCTATGAAAATGTTGCTCTTTGGCACGAACGTGACATCTCTCACTCATCAGCTGAGCGCATCATCACACCAGACACGACTATCTTGATTGACTACATGCTTAACCGTTTTGGAAATATCGTCAAGAACTTGACGGTCTTCCCAGAAAACATGATCCGCAACATGAACTCTACATTTGGTTTGATCTTCAGCCAACGTGCGATGCTTACTTTGATTGAAAAAGGCATGACGCGTGAGCAAGCTTACGACCTTGTTCAACCAAAGACTGCTCAATCATGGGATAACCAAGTAGACTTCAAACCACTTCTTGAAGCAGATCCAGAGGTAACTTCTCGCCTCACCCAAGAAGAAATCGACGAAATTTTCAACCCTGTTTACTACACTAAACGTGTTGATGAAATCTTTGAACGCATTGGTTTGGGTGACTAATTGAAGCAAGATAGCAGAAAGCAGGTTTGACCTGCTTTTTTTGATGGTGACATTTATGTCACTATTTTTGTTCTCTTTTCAGCCTTATAATAGAGTCATCGCTAGAAAACTATCAGAAAGGAGAAGTTAGCCATCTTAAAAGGACGACTTAGCTATTTACCGGAACTTAGTCTCTTAATAGTAAGTGTTGCTTATAATATCATCCGGATTATGAATGATATTGGTAGTCTTAAAGCACCGTCTTGGTTTTTAGATATGGATATTCCTAATGGGTGCTTACTATTACTTATTTTACTTATCGTTTTAAAAAGTGATGCAAGATAACGATTTCTTAAGTTACCTTTAAGCTTATTAAGATATATTATAACCATCCTAATAAAGCAACTAGCTTTTGTGAGCTAGAGGTAAACATAATTTTTTCATAACAAATCTCCCCGAAGAAAGTCTAGAAATCTAGGCTTTTTTCTTCTTTTTTGAGGTTTTATTAGGATATTTTAAGAAAATACTTGAAAACCCTTCCAAAACAAGGTAATATAGTTATATAAAGATTCTATTGGACAAGTGGTCACCTTGGAGGATTAGGAAGAAGAGGTTGGGAAGCCTGTACAATCGTATCTTTTCAGTGGTCTCTGGGCTGCTGTGAAAATCCCTTTGGGGATTTTTTTCTGCGATTTAAGGTTTCTTTAAGGTAGGGAGGTTATACTTTAAGTCTCCTAAATAACTTTTACTGAACCTTGTTCAGTAAGTCTCGTTGGCTTACACTTTTTGTAGAACAACGAACTTTTCTTTTTCATAATCTCCAAAAGAGCTCAACACCATGTGTTGGGTTCTTTTTTTGGTCACTAAAAAAACGCCCTTAGGCGTTTTAAATATGGCTTACATCTCGTCTGGAGCTTCAACACCGAGAAGGCGAAGTGCTTCTTTGAGGGCTGTTGCTGTTGCGTAGCAAAGAGCCAAACGGCTGTCACGTTCTGGGCTTTCGTCCAAGATACGTGTATGGGCATAGTATTTGTTAAAGGCTTGAGCCAAGCTGATAGCAAATTTAGCAACGATAGATGGTTCAAAGTTGTCTGATGCACGGTTGATGATACGTGGGAAGTCTTGGATGAGTTTGATGATTTCCCAGCTTTCAACGTCGTTTAGGCTGTATGTGGCATCTGCAGATGGCGTGAAGTTAGCCTTGCGCAAGATAGATTGGATACGAGCGTGAGCATACTGTACGTAAGGTCCAGTTTCCCCCTCGAAGGATACCATGGCATCAAGGTCGAAGTCATAACCATTCATGCGGTCTGTTTTAAGGTCGTAGAACTTGATAGCTCCGACACCAACAGCGTGGGCAACAGCTTCCTTGTTAGGCAAGTTTGGATTCTTAGCTTCGATTTGAGCTTGAGCACGGTTAACAGCTTCAGCGATAGTTGGCTCAAGTAAGATAACGTTACCCTTACGAGTTGACAATTTCTTACCGTTCTTAGTTACTAGACCAAAGGCAACGTGAGTCATTTCGTCAGACCAGTCGTAACCCATTTCTTTAAGAACAGCTTTCAACTGTTTGAAATGGGCAGATTGTTCATTACCAACCACATAGATGGCTTTGGCAAAGTCGTAAGTACGTTTACGGTAGAGGGCAGCAGCCAAGTCACGTGTGATGTAGAGTGTCGCACCATCTGATTTTTTGATGAGGGCTGGGTGTTCGATACCGTATTTTTCAAGGTTAACCACTTGGGCACCTTGAGATTCTTGGAGAAGTCCTTTTTCAGTCAAGATGTCAACGACTTCATCCATCTTATCATTGTAGAAGGCTTCACCGTTGTAGCTATCAAAAGAAACACCAAGTTCATCATAGAGACGGTTGAATTCTACTAAGCTTTCGTCACGGAACCATTGCCAGAGGGCAGTTGCTTCCTCGTCACCAGCCTCCAATTTACGGAACCATTCACGAGCTTCTTCGTCTACAGAAGGGTCTTCTTCAGCTTCAGCATTGATACGCACATAAAGTTGAAGGAGTTCATTGATAGGGTTGGCTTTGACAGCTTCTTCGCTACCCCATTTCTTATAGGCAACAATCAGCATACCAAACTGTTTACCCCAGTCACCCAAGTGGTTGATGCGGACTGGTTTGTAGCCTTGTTTAGCTACGATGTTAGCAAGAGCGTCAGCGATAACTGTTGAACGCAAGTGACCGATAGAGAAAGGTTTAGCGATGTTAGGACTAGACATATCAAAGGCAATGTTACGTCCGTGACCGATGTTTTGGTCAGCGTAGTGGCTGCCTTGAGCGATGACTTGTCCAAGAACGTCCGCTGAGATTTTTGATTTATCAAGGAAGAAGTTGATGTAAGGACCAACAGCTTCAACTTTTTCAAAGTTTGAAGCATCAATTTTTTCAGCGATGTCTGCTGCAATCATTTGAGGAGCCTTGCGTAAGACTTTAGCCAATGAGAAGGCAGGGAAGGCAAGGTCCCCCATGTCAGCATTTTTAGGGGTTTCAAGCAGACTTTGAATGTTTTCTTGCTCCAATTCGGGAACAACTTTAGCAATTTCTGCTGCAATGAGTTCTTTAGTATTCATAGGTACTCCATTTCAAATCTTGTCATTCATACCTATTTTACCATTATTTTAGTTAATAGGGTAGGGACAAGAAAGCATCTATTAGGAAGTATTCCATGAAAAAATACAAAAATTCTGTTATAATATGCAAGGAATATACATAAAAAGAGGAAAGATAATGAAGAGAGATCGTCAAGCTGTTATCAAACAGATGATTTCAAGAGATAAGATTGGGACACAAGAGGAAATTAAGCAACGCCTAGAGGCGGAAGGTATCACGGTTACACAGGCTACCTTGTCACGTGATTTGCGTGAGATTGGCCTGTTGAAGCTTCGTGATGAGGAAGGTAAACTTTACTATAGTTTGTCTGAGCATGTGCTTTCAAGTTTGGATCCTACGGTTAAGGACTATGTCAAATCAGTTTCCCGTGCCCAGTTTATGCTGGTTCTCCATACAGAATTGGGTGAAGCAGATGTTTTGGCTAACCTGATTGATAGTGACGGTAATCCTGAAATTTTAGGAACCGTTGCTGGCGCAGATACCCTATTGGTAATCTGTAAGGACGCAGTGGTTGCTGAAAGATTGGAAAGTGAGTTTCACTGATGAAGACTCCCCATCAGGATTTCCAAAAAGCCAAAGAAGAGTTAATCGACCTCCTCAAACACCATGAGGCGGTTCTTGCTTTTCAAGAGGCTGAGAAAGCTATTGGACAGATCCCTCAGATTAGTTCTATGGCTGGACAGATGAAGGCCTATCAACAAGAAGCGGTGCTTTTTCAAAAAATTGAGAAACAACGTGCCTATGAGGAGGCAGGTGAGCAGGCAGATTTGATTCAGAATGAGTTGGAAAATTTGCCCATTGTTCAGGATTACCGTCAAAAGATGCAAGATGCCAGTGACTTGATTCAATATGTGACCAAGTCTATCGAAGAAAAGATTAACGAGGAGTTAAGACATGGCTAAGGAAAAGATATC
Organism: Streptococcus sp. CCH8-H5; assembly: GCF_001556505.1. Classification (NCBI taxonomy): domain Bacteria; kingdom Bacillati; phylum Bacillota; class Bacilli; order Lactobacillales; family Streptococcaceae; genus Streptococcus; species Streptococcus sp. CCH8-H5. Next base: position 31,133 of record NZ_LSIZ01000075.1, read on the forward strand.
TCCAGGAATGCAGCAGTATTTGGATATCAAGGAAAATTATCCAGATGCTTTTTTGCTGTTTCGGATGGGGGATTTTTACGAATTATTTTACGATGATGCCGTTAAGGCTGCTCAAATTTTGGAAATTAGCCTAACCAGTCGTAATAAGAACGCAGATAATCCCATTCCTATGGCAGGTGTTCCTTATCATTCGGCTCAAGCCTATATTGATGTCTTGGTTGAGATGGGCTACAAAGTAGCCATTGCTGAGCAGATGGAGGACCCTAAACAGGCTGTTGGCGTGGTTAAGCGTGAGGTAGTTCAGGTTATCACGCCAGGGACAGTGGTTGACAGCTCTAAACCTGATAATGCCAACAATTTCTTAGTAGCCATTGACAAGGTTGGAAGTCGATTCGGCCTGGCCTATATGGATGTATCAACGGGTGAATTTTTTGCGACAGAGTTGGATGATTTTAGTTCAGTTTGCAGTGAAATTCAGAATCTTAAGGCACGTGAAGTAGTCGTTGGGTATGATTTACCTGAAGCTGATGAACAAGTTTTGGTGAAGCAACTCAACCTGCTTCTCTCCAAGGAAACGGAGGTTTACGATGATGTCCACTTGATTGACACTAGTTTGACAGATTTGGAAAGCAGTGTGGCGGGTAAACTTCTCCAGTATGTTCATCGTACTCAGATGCGAGAGCTCAGTCATTTACAAAAGGCTCAGCACTATGAGATTAAGGATTACTTGCAGATGTCCTATGCGACCAAGTCAAGTTTGGATTTACTGGAAAATGCTAGAACGGGCAAGAAACACGGATCTCTTTTCTGGCTCTTGGATGAAACCAAGACAGCTATGGGAATGCGTCTCTTGCGAACTTGGATTGATCGTCCTTTAGTGAATCAAGCCACTATCACCGAGCGTCAGAATATTATCCAAGTTTTCTTGGACAATTTCTTCGAGCGTAGTGACTTGACTGAGAGTCTAAAAGGTGTTTACGATATTGAGCGACTGGCCAGTCGTGTTTCCTTTGGCAAGGCTAATCCAAAAGATTTGATTCAGCTAGGTCATACTTTGGCTCAAGTACCGGTGATTAAGGCGATTTTGGAGTCCTTTAATGATGAGGCCTTGTCACGCCTTTTACAAGAGTTAGATGCTCTGCCAGAATTAGAGAGTTTGATTCGGTCGGCTATTGATCCAGATGCTCCTGCAACCATTACAGAAGGTGGCATTATCCGTGCTGGTTTTGATGAGACCTTGGACAAGTATCGCAAGGTGATGAGTGAGGGAACCTCATGGATCGCAGATATCGAAGCTAAAGAACGTGAAGCGTCTGGTATTACAACACTAAAGATTGATTATAACCGTAAAGATGGTTATTACTTCCATGTGACCAACTCTAACCTTAGCTTGGTTCCTGACCATTTCTTCCGCAAGGCAACTCTGAAAAATTCAGAGCGCTTTGGAACTGCTGAGTTGGCTAAAATTGAAGGTGAGATGCTTGAGGCGCGTGAAAAATCATCAACGCTAGAGTATGATATTTTCATGCGTGTCCGTGAGCAGGTGGAACGCTATATTGACCGTTTGCAATCTTTGGCTAAAGCTATTGCGACAGTCGATGTGCTTCAGAGTCTAGCTGTTGTAGCAGAGACCAATCATTATGTTCGTCCTGTGTTCAATGATGAGCATCGTATTGTTATTGATCAAGGCCGTCATGCAGTGGTTGAGAAGGTTATGGGCGTTCAAGAATACATTCCAAACACCATTACCTTTGACAGTCAGACCAATATTCAGCTCATCACAGGACCAAATATGAGTGGTAAATCCACCTATATGCGTCAGTTAGCCTTGTCAGTCGTTATGGCTCAGATGGGGTCTTACGTGCCAGCAGATAGTATTGACTTGCCAGTTTTTGACGCCATCTATACACGTATTGGTGCTGCAGATGACCTGATTTCAGGCCAGTCGACCTTCATGGTTGAGATGATGGAGGCTAATCAGGCCATTAAGCGAGCGACACCTAATTCCTTGATTATTTTTGATGAGTTGGGACGTGGGACAGCCACCTATGACGGTATGGCTCTGGCCCAGTCTATCATTGAGTTTATTCATGACAAGGTGGGGGCTAAAACCATGTTTGCGACCCATTATCATGAGTTGACAGCTCTGTCAAATACTTTGACACACCTTGTCAACGTTCATGTGGCGACACTTGAAAAGGAAGGTGAGGTGACTTTCCTTCACAAGATTGTCGATGGCCCAGCCGATAAATCTTATGGTATTCATGTGGCTAAGATTGCAGGTTTACCAGCAGCTTTACTGGAACGTGCTGACACCATCTTGACACAACTAGAGGGCGATACAGTTACCATCCAACCTCAGGAAAAGGTATCGCCTCAAGAGAAACCTGCCACTGAAACGCATGTCAACGAGCAAATCTCTCTCTTTGATGATTTTACTGAAAATCCAGTTCTTCAAGAGTTGCGTGATTTGGACATTTACAATATGACACCTATGCAAGTCATGATGGCTGTAGCAGATTTAAAACAGAAACTATAAAAGAAGCTTGTCAATTGACAGGCTTCTTGTCTTTTATAGGTGTTTCAATTCTTGGTTGAGTTGTTCAATATCCTTTTTCATTTTCCAATAAGAGAAAACCCAAACGAGGAGATAGATAAGGCTGAATTCAATGACTAGCTCCAAGTAGAAAGTCAAACGTAGAGGGAACCATCCGCTGAGGGTAGCTAGTGGGATGAAACCTAGACAGGTCAAGGTGTAGTGAGTGAGGGTTGCACGAAGCAAACTCCACTCAGCCTTACGGAAGATATAACTAGCGACTTCAAAAAGAATACCGATAGCAAACCAAGTGATGAGGCAGTAGGCCAATACTATAGATCCGTGAACCTGATGTGATGTCATCCATTGCCCAATGGCTGAGTGAGGATTAAGAGGCATGTAGCTTGGCGCCCAGATAAGAGACATAATCATAGATACAGCTAATCCAATAAGGATGCCACTTGTGCCTGATTTAAAAAATTGTTTTTTCATTGTAATTTCTCCTTTATTGCTTTGAGGTAACGGCGTGATGAGTAGGTAGTTTCCTTGTTTTTAAGGTGAATTTCTACGAGGCCGTTAGGGGTGATGTTGAAGCGTTCAATTTCTTTGAGGTTGACAATCTCTGATTGTGAAATTTTGATAAAGTAAGATGGCAGTTTTTCTAAAACTTGATAGAGACGTAAGCCTAAGGGGTACTCTCCTTGAATAGTTTCAGCTAGAACTTGTCGATTTTCGATGTAAATTCTGGAAATAGCTTTGGGTTCGATAAGATAAGTTTCTCCATCTTTTTTTCCTTTGAGTCGGTGGTTGTCATCCAAACTTTCGACAAACTCGACGACTTGCTGAATCTTTGGCGTCCGACTAGGTGCCTGAATCTGCAACGTCTCTTCTTGAAATACCGAGTCAATCTGAACTTTTATTTTCATAACTATCCTTTCTTGTTTGTAATTGAGGAGGCCTCCTCCCTTTCACAACTTTATTAAACACTATTTACTAGTCCACAGCAATAGCGTTTGTCTATGTGGTCCCATATGGTGTCTAAGTGGTTGAAAATATTTTAGAAAACCCCTATACTTAATGAAAACGTACTGACGAGGTAATCACATGAAATCTATAATGAAATGGTTAGCAGGAATTTTTCTTGCCTGCAGTCTGATTTTGAGTTTTTTTACACCTTTTGAAAAGGCACTAACACTGAACCTGCTCTTGCTTTATTTCTTTGTTAAGCAGTTTATGGATTCTACAAGCTCGCCTAAAACCTACCAATGGATTTTCCAAATCATCTACCTCTTGATTTTTTCTGGGCTCATTTGGTTCAACCTTCGTCATGGGGATATGATTGTTATAGCCACAGCCTTATCTTGGCTAACAGTTGTGTGTGAGTTGTGGCTTTATAGTAAGCATAAGTAACAGTCAGCACCAGTGAATTTATCAACCTTTTAGAAGGGAGAAAAAATAATTATGCCAAAAATCATCGAATTGCCTGAAGTTCTAGCCAATCAGATTGCTGCTGGAGAGGTCGTAGAGCGACCAGCTAGTGTAGTTAAAGAGCTGGTGGAAAATGCTATTGATGCAGGCAGCACCCAGATTACCATTGAAGTTGAAGAATCAGGCCTCTCAAAAATTCAAATTACAGACAATGGCGAAGGAATGGCTCAATCTGATGTAGCTATGAGTTTGCGCCGTCATGCAACAAGTAAAATCAAAAATCAAGGAGACCTCTTTCGTATTCGAACTCTTGGTTTTCGAGGTGAGGCCCTGCCATCAATAGCTTCTATCAGTCATCTTACCATTGTGACGGCGGCTGATGGAGAAGCCTATGGAACTAAACTGGTTGCCAAGGGTGGGGAAATTGAGAGTCAGGATCCTATTTCAACACCAGTTGGAACAAAGATTACCGTTGAAAACTTATTTTATAATACCCCTGCTCGTCTCAAGTATATGAAGAGTTTACAGGCCGAGTTGGCTCATATTGTCGATGTTGTCAATCGTCTGAGTCTAGCTCATCCCGAAGTTGCCTTCACCTTGCTTAATGACGGTCGTCAGTTGACACAGACCTCAGGTACTGGAGACCTCCGTCAAGCTATTGCCGGGATTTATGGTTTGACAACGGCTAAAAAAATGGTGGAAATTTCAAATTCTGACCTTGATTTTGAAGTTTCTGGCTATGTCAGCCTTCCTGAATTAACTCGTGCAAATCGTAACTACATCACAATTCTCATTAACGGACGCTATATAAAAAACTTCCTGCTTAACCGTGCTATTTTTGATGGTTATGGTTCTAAACTCATGGTAGGACGCTTCCCTATTGCGGTTATTGATATTCAAATTGATCCCTATTTGGCTGATGTCAATGTTCACCCAACAAAGCAGGAAGTACGTATCTCTAAAGAAAAAGAGCTCATGGCCCTTATCAGCTCTGCTATTGCTCAAAGTCTTAGAGAGCAGGATTTAATTCCAGATGCCCTTGAAAATCTAGCCAAGTCAAGTACTAGAGGTGCAACTAAGCCAGTTCAGACGAGTCTCCCACTCAAACAAACCAATCTTTACTATGATAGCAGTCGTAATGATTTCTTTGTCAAACCAGAGACAGTCCAAGAGGATATCAAACCACTCGTGTCAGAGTCTCCAGTTTCATCGGTAGAAAACAAACCGCAACCTTCTGTTAAACAAGCACAACGTTCAGCAGATGAAAGTGATAGTGAACACGAAAAACTTGATTATAAAAACAAGTCGAAAATGAAGCGCATGCTTGAAAATCTGGACAATGAGGAAACCTCAACCTTCCCTGAGTTGGAGTTTTTTGGTCAAATGCATGGAACCTATCTCTTTGCTCAAGGACAAGGTGGACTTTACATCATTGACCAGCATGCTGCCCAAGAACGTGTCAAGTATGAGTACTATCGCGAAAATATTGGTGAGGTTGACAGTAGTTTACAACAGCTTTTGGTTCCCTATCTCTTTGAATTTTCAGGTTCGGATTACATTAGTTTACAAGAAAAAATGCCTCTTCTTAATCAGGTTGGTATCTATTTAGAGCCTTATGGGAATAACACCTTCATTCTTCGTGAACATCCTATCTGGATGAAGGAAGAAGAGATTGAATCTGCAGTCTATGAGATGTGCGACATGCTTCTTTTGACGAATGAAGTGTCTGTTAAGACCTACCGTGCTGAGTTAGCCATCATGATGAGTTGCAAACGTTCAATCAAGGCCAATCATGCTCTCGATGATTACTCTGCGCGTGACCTTCTAGTACAGCTTGCACAGTGTAAAAACCCCTACAATTGCCCTCACGGACGTCCTGTACTTGTCAACTTTACAAAGTCTGATATGGAAAAAATGTTCCGTCGAATTCAAGAAAATCATACTAGTCTACGTGACCTAGGGAAGTATTAAAACTTTTTTTCGTCTTACTTTACGAATAGGAATGTTAGATTTATAATAGTGGTGAAGACAAGGAATCTTCTAATGTTTTAGCACATCATTGTAGGATGATTGACTGATTTTTAAGTTAGGAGGTAGAGTGATGAGACACCTAACAAAAACTAATAAACACTTTTTACTTGTTGGCTTAACATTTTTAGCGACTAGCTTGATTTTCTATATTTTGGCTTGGTTAGGTCGACCAAGTTTGGAGAATGCCCTAGTAAATGTTTCTAGCATTGCCTTTACTTTAGGCGTTGTAACATATATTCTATTAGGCTTGAAGATGATTACAGATACTTTAAAGACGAGTAGTCATCCTTAAAATAGAGCAAACATAATCCACTTTCGAGTGGATTTTTTGTTACAATAGTACAGCAGTGCTTGAGGTGACAAAATAAACACTCAAGACAATTATCTTATAAGTATAAAATAACAAAGCAATCCATTGAAGATACGAACGAGAAAGGAAATCACACGCTATGTATGATTACATCAAGGGAACTCTAGTGAAAATTACTGCCAAGTATATTGTTATAGAAGCAAACGGCCTAGGTTATATTGTCACTGTAGCGAACCCATATAGTTTTTCTGACCAGATGAATCAGACTATCCAAGTCTACCTTCATCAGGTTATTAGGGATGACGCCCACCTTCTTTTTGGTTTCCATACTGAAGATGAAAAAGAGGTCTTCCTTAAGCTTATTTCAGTTTCTGGAATAGGTCCGACGACTGCTCTAGCCATTGTTGCTGTAGATGATAATCAAGGCTTGGTGGCTGCCATTGATAATAGTGACATCAAGTACCTGATGAAGTTTCCAAAGATTGGTAAAAAGACAGCCCAGCAAATGGTTTTGGACTTGGTAGGGAAATTTGCAGAGTTACCAACAGAAACGACCAAGACGACACCAAGTCAACCTGAAGGGAATCATCAGTTGGATGAGGCTATGGAAGCTTTGCTTGCTCTAGGTTATAAAGTTGCAGAACTTAAGAAAATCAAAGCCTTCTTCGAAGGTACTAATGAAACGGCAGAGCAATACATTAAATCAGCTCTTAAGATGTTGATGAAATGAGGTAAGCAATGGTCAATCGATGTCGTTGGGTTCCAACCGACAACAAACTCTATTGTGATTATCATGATAAGGAATGGGGAAAACCTATTGTTGATGATCAAAAACTTTTTGAGCTTCTTTGCTTAGAAAGTTATCAGTCAGGGCTTTCCTGGTTAACGGTTTTAAATAAGCGTCAGGCTTTTAATCGTGTTTTTCATAACTATGATATTGAGTGTGTTGCCCAGTTTAGCCTAAGTGAACTTGAAGAAGCGCTTCAAAATCCGGATATCATTCGTCACAAACTTAAACTAGAAGCAACTGTAAATAATGCCAAACAAGTACTTAAACTCCAAGATGCATTTGGCTCCCTATCCCAATATTTTTGGCATTTCTTTGACGGGAAGCCCTTGATAAATAACGTTCCCACATATAAGGACGTCCCATCATCAACAGACCTTTCTAAACAAATAGCAAAGGATTTAAAAAAGCGAGGGTTTAAATTTTTAGGCCCGACTACCATTTACTCATTTTTACAAGCCGCAGGATTTGTGAATGATCATGAAAATAACTGTGACTTCAAATAAATGAGTGGATTTGATTGACAAGACGAGAAAAACGTGTTAGTTTATAAACGAACATATTTTTGAGATTATTTTACGAATAGTAATATAGGTGAACCAATGAAAGCTGAATTGATTGCAGTAGGAACCGAAATCCTAACCGGGCAAATCACCAATACCAATGCCCAATTTTTATCTGAGAAACTAGCTGAACTAGGAATTGACGTGTATTTTCACACAGCAGTAGGAGACAATGAAAACCGCCTACTCTCAGTTCTAGACCAAGCTAGTAAACGTAGTGACTTAGTCATACTTTGTGGAGGACTTGGTCCTACTGAGGATGACTTAACCAAGCAAACACTGGCTAAGTTTTTAGGCAAAGAACTCATTTTTGATGAGGAGGCAAGTAAAAAATTGGACAGTTTCTTTGCTACTCGTCCTAAACACACACGAACGCCTAATAATGAACGTCAAGCGCAAATTGTTGAGGGGGCTATCCCTTTGCAAAATCCTACAGGTCTTGCAGTTGGAGGCGTCATTACTGCTCAAGGGGTGACCTATGTAGTCTTACCTGGTCCACCAAGTGAACTCAAACCTATGGTGAATCAGGAACTTGTTCCAGCACTTACTGAGAATCACGCAAGTCTTTATTCGAGAGTCCTAAGATTCTTTGGCGTTGGAGAAAGTCAATTGGTGACTATTCTGAAGGATTTTATTGTTAACCAAACAGATCCAACCATAGCTCCATACGCTAAAGTGGGGGAAGTAACACTTCGCTTGTCTACAAAGGCTTCTTCACGAGAAGAAGCAGATCAAAAACTAGATGTTTTAGAAAAACAAATTCGTTCTACTAAAACTCTAGATGGCAAATCCTTATCTGATTTTATTTATGGGTATGGAGAGTCTAATAGTTTAGCCTTTGAAGCTTTTCGTTTGCTTAAGAACCATGGCAAGACTATCACTGCAGCTGAAAGCCTAACAGCAGGTTTATTTCAGGCTAGTATTGCTGATTTTTCAGGAGCCTCACAAGTATTTAAAGGCGGCTTTGTTACTTACAGCATTGAAGAAAAATCTAAAATGTTGGATATTCCCTTGTCGCAACTAGAAAAACATGGTGTTGTCAGTCATTTTACTGCAGAAAAAATGGCTGAAGGTGCCCGAGCTAAAACAGATAGCGATTACGGAATTGCACTTACCGGTGTAGCTGGACCAGATTCATTAGAAGGACACCCAGCAGGTACAGTATTTATTGGTATTGCTGATAGGAATCAAGTAAGGTCAATCAAGGTTGTTATAGGTGGAAGAAGTCGTTCTGACGTTAGATATATTAGTACCCTCTATGCCTTTAACCTAGTTCGCCAAGCTTTATTACAAGAGACAACTTGATTTAAGTTTGTCTTTAACTATAGAAAGAAGAGGAAAATAAGTGGCTAAGAAAACAAAGAAAACAGAAGAAATTACAAAGAAATTTGGAGATGAGCGTCGTAAAGCACTTGATGATGCTTTGAAGAATATTGAAAAAGATTTTGGTAAGGGTGCGGTTATGCGTCTTGGTGAGCGTGCAGAGCAGAAGGTTCAGGTTATGAGCTCAGGCTCGCTAGCTTTGGATATTGCTCTTGGTGCAGGTGGTTATCCTAAAGGTCGTATTATCGAAATTTACGGACCAGAATCATCAGGTAAAACAACTGTAGCCCTCCATGCTGTTGCTCAGACACAAAAAGAAGGTGGAATTGCTGCCTTTATCGATGCAGAACATGCCCTTGACCCTGCTTATGCGGCAGCCCTAGGTGTTAATATCGATGAGCTTCTTTTATCACAACCTGATTCAGGTGAACAAGGTCTCGAAATTGCTGGTAAGCTGATTGACTCTGGTGCAGTTGATTTGGTTGTTGTTGACTCAGTTGCAGCCTTGGTACCTCGTGCAGAAATTGATGGAGATATTGGTGACAGTCATGTTGGGCTTCAAGCGCGTATGATGAGTCAAGCCATGCGTAAGCTATCTGCATCTATTAATAAAACAAAAACAATTGCTATCTTCATTAACCAATTGCGTGAAAAAGTTGGTATTATGTTTGGTAATCCAGAAACGACCCCTGGTGGACGTGCTCTGAAATTCTATGCATCAGTACGTCTTGATGTACGTGGAAATACGCAAATCAAAGGGACTGGTGATAAAAAAGATCAAAATGTTGGTAAGGAAACTAAAATCAAGGTTGTCAAAAACAAAGTTGCCCCACCATTTAAAGAAGCCTTTGTCGAAATTATGTATGGTGAAGGGATTTCACAAACAGGTGAGCTTGTAAAAATCGCTAGTGATTTAGGAATTATTCAAAAAGCCGGAGCATGGTTCTCATATAATGGAGAGAAGATTGGTCAAGGATCTGAAAATGCTAAAAAATATTTGGCAGATCATCCAGATATTTTTGAAGAAATTGATCATAAAGTACGTGTACACTATGGTTTGATTGAACCAGATGAAGAGGATAGTGTTGAAGAAACACAAGTTGAAGCAACATCTGATGAACTTGTTTTGGACCTTGATTCAACCATTGAAATTGAAGAATGAGTGTAAAAGAGCCGAAGAGCTCTTTTTCTCTTTTATTTAATCTAAGCAAAAAAAGATCTATGATAATTGAAAAAGTCCCCTTAGATTCAAAATAGGTCGCTAGACCGATTTCTTAAACTAAGGACAATGATAAGATAATAGTATCATGTGACAGAAAGAGAGAATTAACATGATTAAGATTTATACAATCTCAAGTTGTACAAGTTGTAAAAAAGCAAAAACATGGTTGAACAACCATCAACTTCCTTATAAAGAACAAAACCTTGGTAAAGAACCACTTACAAAAGAAGAAATCTTAAACATCCTATCAAAAACAGAGAATGGTGTTGAGAGCATTGTTTCATCAAAAAATCGCTATGCTAAAGCTTTAAATTGTGATATCGATGAGCTCAGTGTTAGTGAAGTGATTGATTTGATTCAAGAAAACCCAAGAATCTTGAAAAGTCCAATCTTAATTGATGATAAGAGATTGCAAGTGGGGTATAAAGAAGATGACATCCGTGCGTTCTTACCGCGCTCAATACGAAATGTCGAAAATTCACAAGCACGTATGCGAGCAGCTCTATAAAAAATGAAAAAGGAGATACTAGAGATCTTCTTTTTGCTTTCACTTATTGCATATAAAATAAGTATTGACATTGGTTCACAAACTTGATAGACTAATAAAGTCTCAAGGAAATTGTTCAGTAACTGAAAAAAGTTTGAAAAAAACTTTAAAAAAGTTATTGACAAGACAAGTGAGAGATGATATTATAAATAAGCTGCTTCGGAAGGGGCGGCCAACACGAGAAGTAAAAAAACTTCAAAAAAGTGTTGACAAGCTATTCTAGATTTGCTAGAATACAGGAGTTGTCTTAAGAGAGACAAAGACCTTTGAGAACTGAATAAGAAACCAAGTG
>NZ_LSIZ01000076.1:0-225 GCF_001556505.1 Streptococcus sp. CCH8-H5
AGGCTGAGGCGCTTACTGACTCAGAGGCGCTTACTGACTCAGACGCACTTGCTGATGCTGAAGTACTTGCTGATTCTGACGCACTTGCTGACTCAGACATTCGCTGACTCGTTGATTGACTCTGAGACAAGCTTGTTCGAGCTGAGGTGCTAGCAGATCTACTTGCACTTGTCGATAAAGATTGACTTATCGAACTAGAAAGACTTTGCGATCTTGATGTACTCA
>NZ_LSIZ01000077.1:0-802 GCF_001556505.1 Streptococcus sp. CCH8-H5
TCAAGTTTTCGCTGTCATATTTATCTGTAACACCTACAGATTGGATATTGTGAGCGTCAGTGAAGTTAGTTGTGTCGAGCCATACTTGGTAGACAAACTTATCACCTTTCTTGAGTGTCTTAGTATTGATATTTTCAGCTTCGTTGTTAGCTGTGCTGTCAGCGTAAGGATCCTTGTTAGTATCGCCTACTTTATCTTTCAACTCAGCATCATCGTCAACAAGTTTCATACCAGTGATATCGAATTTCTCTTTAGAAACAACGTATTTCTCTGGTTGGAACTTAGGTTTTTCTGGTGGACGAACAGTGTTGTTAAATTCTTTGTCTGCTGGGTCGTTCACTTTAGTGATAAGAGCTTTCGCTTTACCATCATGTGATACTTCAACAGTGACAAGAGCTTTCATTGAATCGTAAGAAACAGTTCCGTCAGTACCCTTAACTTCTTCTACAGTGTAGTTGTGAGTACCTTCTTGGCCTTTCTTGAATTCAAGAGCAGCAAATTTAACGTTACCTGCAGCGTCGTTCTTAACTGTTTGAAGGATGTTTCCATCTTTATCTTTAAGAACGAAGCTGAATTCGTTGGCTTTAAGTTCACGACCTTCAAGTTTCTTAGTGAAGTTAAATTCAACTTCAACTGGGATGTTAACTACACGTTTTTCTGTTGGTTTTTCAGGTTTCTTAACAGTCTTACTTTGTGGATCGTATTGGTGAACGATTTGTGAGGCTGTATTTTCGATGTCAACACCGCCCTTAGCAGATTGTTTAATTTCTGCTGGGATTTCAAACTTGTAGTAACGTCCGAA
>NZ_LSIZ01000078.1:0-456 GCF_001556505.1 Streptococcus sp. CCH8-H5
GGCGTCTTTTCTCCTGCACCTTCAAAAACAACTGTTTGCTTGGTTGATTTCGTTACGTCAGAAGTAAGTGCTACATAAACAATTGGTGTATCTTTTGAGATACGATCGGGATCACTTTCATCATTGGGTTCAATTGTTTTGTCAACAATATTATAGCCCCATGCATGAGGTTGTAATTCTCTAATCTTATATCCTGCAGGAGCAGCTGGAATAGCAGTTTCTACAGCCTCTCTTGGATTGTACGGATTGTTCTCATAAGTTACTGAATTTGAGTTAGGAATGACGTTAAAGTTCTCATCTACTTGAATAATTTTTCCCAACGGTTTGTATATAACCTTATCTGTCACCTCTGGTTCATCAAGAGTAACTGTCTTAAATCCAGCTTCCGCCTTATCCGCATAGTAGCCTGGAACCACTGGAACTGGTACACTGCCGTATGTATGCGAGCTTGTCTTC
>NZ_LSIZ01000079.1:0-47448 GCF_001556505.1 Streptococcus sp. CCH8-H5
ACAGAATTTTAGGAGTTTTACGTTAGTGTGCTTGCACACAAGTAAAACTATCTAAGATTCCAAAGCATTTCGTTTGAGTTCAAATCAACTCAAACGCTTTAACGCCCTCTCCTTTCTACTTTAAATTATATTTTCCGATACTCTCACAGTTAAAACAAGAAACACATTTTACTAGCGAGACATATCACTTAACCGTCGCTAGAAAGTTAGTTTCCTTTATTGGCCATCTTGATAATAGCAGCCTTAATCTTTTCAACATCTGGAAGAACCGCTTGTTCCAAGACACGCGCATAAGGTACAGGCACATCTTCACTTGCCAAACGTACAATTGGGTGGTCAAGGTAATCAAATGCTTCACTTTCAGTAACCATAGCAGCAATCTCACCGATGAACCCACCAGTCTTATATGCATCATTGACCAACATCAGTTTACCAGTCTTCTTAACTGACTCGAAAATCAATTCCTTATCAAGTGGGATAAGCGTACGTGGGTCAACGACCTCAACGTTAATACCTTGTTCAGCCACTTCTTCAGCAGCCTTAAGAACACGTTCCAACATACGACCATATGTGACAATAGTAAGGTCAGTCCCTTCACGCTTGATTTCCCCTTTTCCAAGTGGAATGTAGAAATCAGGATCTTGAGTCACTTCCTCTTTCTTACCGTAAAGTGCTTTTGGTTCCATGAAGATAACAATGTTATTGTCCTGAATAGCAGATTTCAAAAGACCTTTAGCGTCGTTAGCATTACCTGGAGCAACAACTTTAATCCCTGGAATGTGAGTCAACCATGACTCAAGAGATTGTGAGTGCTGTGCCGCAGAACCAATCCCTGAACCAGAAGCTACACGGAAAGTTACAGGAGTCTTCAAACCACCACCAAACATGTAGTTGTTTTTTGCACCATTATTAACGATAGCATCAAGGGCAATCGTGATGAAGTCCATGAAAGTCAAGTCAACGATTGGACGAAGACCTGTGATGGCAGATCCAACAGCTGCACCAGCGATAGCTGCCTCTGAAATTGGTGTATCTTTAACACGTTTTTCACCAAACTCTGCCAACATCCCAACTGATGTACCGAAGTCACCACCATAGATACCAACATCTTCACCCATAAGGAAGATGTTTTCGTCTTTACGCATCTCCTCGCTCATAGCAAGGTTTACTGCCTCACGCAAGGCCATCAATTTTGTTTCACTCATACTTGTATTCCTCAACCTTTCTCTTTAGTCTACCCATACATCTTCAAAGGCAACTGAAAGTTCTGGATCTGGGCTATTTTGGGCGAACTCATAAGCTGCATCAACCTCTGCCTTGACTTGGCTTTGGATAACATCTAACTCTTCAGCGCTTGCAATATTTTCAGAAACGAGATAGTCACGGTATTTAATAATTGGGTCGTTATTGTTCTTCCACTCGTCAACTTCTTCCTTAGTACGGTAAACACCTGCATCAGCAGTTGAGTGACCAAACCAACGGTAAGATTCTACCTCAACGATAGCGGGACCGTTGCCACCACGAACATGCTCAACAGCCTTGCCCATTGTTTCGTATACAGCCAAAACATCGTTACCATCTTCACAGTAGAAACCAGGAATACCATAAGCTTCCGCACGTGTATAAAGGTGAGGTGTGTTTGTTGCTTTATGGATATCCATTGAGATACCATAACGGTTATTGATGATAAAGAAGATAACCGGCAATTTCCAAGTAGCTGCCATATTGACTGACTCATGGAATGAGCCTTCATTAGTTGCACCATCTCCTGAAAAGGCCACAACAATATTTCCTGTTTCTTTGTATTGCTGAGTGAGAGCTGCACCTACGGCAAGAGCATAACCACCACCAACAATACCGTTAGTTCCGTAGTTACCTTTTTCAAAGTCAGCCAAATGCATAGAACCACCACGGCCCTTAGAAACACCTGTCGCCTTACCTGCAAGCTCCGCCATCATTTTATTCAAATCCATGTCTTGGGCAATAGATTGTCCGTGACCACGGTGATTTGAAAAGAAGATATCGTCATAGCTCAAGTGTTGAACAGCCCCAACGTTGGCTGCTTCCTCACCAACTGAAAAGTGAGTCATTCCTTGAACAAAACCACGACGAACCAATTTATTAATACGTGAATCAAATTCACGAATACGTTCCATTTTAGTGAACATCTCAAGATGTGTCTCTTTAGAAAGTTTTACCATATCGATCTCCTCTATCGAAATTTTACTATACATCTAGGATAGGTTAAAAAAACTTAATGGGCAAGAAATATGCTTGAAAAATGAAAAGCCTTACATCCTTATCACTTATAGGCAATTCGTATGCTCTTTTTGTTTGCGATATGGTATAATGATATGATTATATAGATTTTACCCGAATAGGAGAATATTTGATATTGAGTGATGTCATAATTCACGGGCTTACGGCATGTATAGCTTTTATTTTACAAATTATTATCTTCAAGGTGACCACGCAAAGGCCGCTTAGATACTGGGTTATTATTTTAGCTGGTATAGCAATTTTTGCCTCTAGTTATTTGGGCATTTTGTATCCAAAATCCGGTTTTATTGCACTAGTACTCTTTCTAGCTGCCAAATCCTACAAAAATCTAAGACATACCATTTTGGAGACTTTCTTCATACCTTTCACCTTTGCCTTAATGGTAAGATTGGTCATTTTCCTGATTATTCCAATCTTTTTCCCTTCTGTCCTAGATTACTATTATGCTGGTCCCTTTATTCTCTTGCTTGCCTTTTTGCTATGGTTTGCTCAAAGTGCCCTTCTACAGGTGGACTACTCACGAATGATGCAAATTGACAAAGCAAGACCATGGTACAAATCAACCTCTGTTGCTCTTTGTGCTCTAGCCATTATTTACTTTGCTTCTGAACTTCTTTCAACAAACATTCACTTTACCGTTGCCTTTCTTATTATTACAGCTCTGATTCTATCTGGACAGGTTAATCTCTATAGAAAGGACCTCAGTGCGCAAACACAAGAAGCTCAAGAGGAACATTCTCAGCTTCTTCAAAAATCAAGTCAGAACATCAATACTTGGTACCAGAAAAAAACTAGCCAAGAGCTCTTTATCAAGGACGAAGCTGAAAATCTCTACGATATCATCCGTTTCCAACAAAACGAGGAAGCTCAGGAGTTAATTGACTACTTGCTGACTCCGAATCCACTCGATAAAAAGATTGATCATTTTTATCGAGATAAACTTGAAAATATTAAACTCCCTGATTTGCGAGTCCTCTTTGAAGCTAAATTCCTAAAGGCAAAAGAATTGGATGTTTGGGTTAGTATGGAGGTCCCAGAACCCATTACCGTTTATCCTATTTATCCTTTAGATTGGGTATATATCCTTTCAACAATCTTGGATCACGTCATTGACCAAGCACAAGATAGCGAACAGAAATACCTTAGCTATGCTTATTTTAAAGACGAGGATAGTCAACATTTTGTCGTTGAAAGTTCAAGCACTAAAGAAGATTCAGCTATTACATCTGATTTCTCTGATCCCGAACTGAAACGCGTCAATAGTATCCTATCCACTTATCCAAACGTTAACATTGTTTCAAATACACGGGCTGGTATTTACCGCTTACAAATCGAGATTGACATGACACAAGGAGGTTACAATGATTACTAATATTATCAATCCTCTCTTACAGGCTGTTAGTTTCATTTCTATTTGGTACCTCTACCAGACTATGTCTAAGGTTAAGCCACAACGAGGACACCTCTTACTTCTATTTTTGTCCTATGTAGCTGCAGCATCCTATTTTAATCTCGTAAAAATCGTTGTAGACCCGCTTTTCTTCCTTGTTGCCGATTTGGCCCTTGTCAAAGAGCGTTCTTTCTATCATCGATTGCTTTACGCTTTTTATCCAACTATCCTTTTTGATATGGCAACACGACTACTTTCAATTGTCATTATCCCTCACGTCTTACATATCAAAGGTGATATTACCCTCAACACTAACTTACATATCTTGACCTACATCTTAGCACCATTAATCATTTACCTAATGCTTAAAATCTTCGCCGTAGACCTAAATCAGATGAGTAGTCTTGACGAAGCTTGGGCTAGACGTAACTGGTTGCGAAGCACTGCCTTCCTAGCTGTCTATTATGTCTTCTTTACTGTTATCCATGGTCTTAACAGTATTCTTCCAACAGCAAATGAACCTAAAAATTTATTTGAAATAGTTTTCAAGGTCAGTCCTAATAGTTCTGTTATCTTAGTTCTCTATATTGCCCTACTACTATGGGATTTTTACAATTGGAACCAGGCTGTCCACCAACAATCTATCGATAGACTTAACAAAGAACGTCATAAATTGTTGGGTACTATGACTAACTATAGCAAATCCTTTATCCAGATTATTATGCAAAAGCAAACGTCCTTCGACTTATTCAAGAAAAATCTCAAGGAGGTTTCTCTTGCCTTGGAAAATGAAGATACTGCCAAAGCTACTAGTCTACTTGAGATTTATAAAACGGACAATGCTAGCATTGGTAATCCAGAGACTCAAGAAAACTTGGATAGGCTTAGCAATCCAATAATATCTAGTTTCCTCTCTAACCGCATTTTAGAAATGCGAGCTGCTCATATTGATATTGCTATAAACATCAGTCCTCAGTTTGGTGAGATTCCTTTATCTGACCTCGATTTATATCAACTGCTCCAAGCTTCGGAAAGAGCGATATTTAAACTACTTCGTCCTGATATCAAAGTCAACAGTAGTTACCTTCAACTGGATCACTCACAACTCCTTGTTGTTGAATTACCAGTTTTGGCTGATAAGGTTAGCAAAGATAAAGAACTGAATGATTTAGTAAAGAGTTTGCCAAATGTTGACTATCGCATCGGTTTACATGCAGGTTATCTGACTCAAATTATTGAAATCTTTGAACCTGGTTATTAAGATTATATTTAAAAAGAGCCACTGGCTCTTTTTTTGTTACTTTATATCTCTTCTCACTAAAAATTCCTAACAGTTTAGAATGAAAGGAATTATTCGCCAAATAAAAAGACACCCAAGATCATATAGACTGAGTGTCTCTATTGATAGTAAACTCCGACTAGCGTAGCTTAGAAGGCGCCACCACCGCCTCCTCCGCCACCACCAGAGAAGCCACCGCCTCCAAAGCCACCACTACCACTATTTGAATTGATAGAAAAGCTACTTACGGTATCTGAGGCAGAAACATAAGATTCTAGATAATTGACATTATTCAGCATAATAAATGGTGTCGCAGAATAAGTAAACTCATCTAAAGATGGATTACTGAGGTGAATGTTGTATCGTTTTAGCACATCACTAACTTTTTTCGCCTGTCCATAGAGTGTCGCATAAACCAAGATACGATTCCATAGGATGACAGATTCTAATTCTGACTCTTTAAAGCTAGGAATACTCTGAATCATATTTTTAAAGCTATGCCACTGGTAATACGTTGAAATTTGAGTTGCATCAAGACATCTCTGACGACGTCTTTTCACCAAGAACCAGAATAAAACGGTAAGTCCTGCTATAGGTAGTAGTCCAAGAATATAGTAAAAACCAACTCCTGATCCAAATGCACCAAATAAGAACAAAGTTGAAAGTATACAAAACATCATTGAAAGTGCCAAAGCTGCTACTCCCAATATGTTAAATGTCTTTTCTTTCGCACTAAAATCTCTATAAATTTTAGGAAGTCCTAGTGCAATTTCCTCTTTTTCAACGCCTTTGGCTACTTGATAGCCGTCATTAGAGAATTGATATTTGACACGTTTTCCCTGAGATCGAATAGTTTCTCGCTCATAGCTTGTTCTAGCACTCTTGAATTGTTTTTCTAGAGCATCTTTATCAAGATAATAGCGCGAGAACATTTCACTATCTCTAATTTCCATGCGACCATCAAACAACATATCTAAGAATGATACTTCAAACGAAGAGAGACCTTCCTTTTCAATACGTGTCAGAATATTACTATCACCTTCTCGCCTAAAAGTGAGATAACCTCTATCAATAAAATCGAGGATGGTAGCTTGCACCATATATTTGAACTTCAAAGGACCCGTTTCTTCTTTTAGCCCTGTTTTATCGAAAGACTGATTATAAACATTCTTAGCTAAGACCAAAGGTGCTAAATCTTGAGGGGCTTCATAAAGACGTGCATCTCGAGGGAAAGAAGGCGTTCTAGTGCTATAAAGAACAATAAGGTAACAGAAAATACCAATAAGAACAAAGCTTAAAATTACAAGTGGCAAAATGACATAAAAAATGCGTCGGTAGTTTTCTTTAGACTTTTTGATATCTCTTTCTTTTTTTAGAAACTCTGCCTCATTTGTCTTATGTAATAAATAAGCCTGATTATTTTCCCGTAAAGCACTGGTCATTGGCCAGTAGGCATGTAATTCCAATTTACCTGATGATGGTAAATTGTCTACATGAACCTGATAACCTGTAGCAGTACGTTTAACCTGTGGGTCTTTTCCAAAATAGCCAGTGTGGGCGTAAAGCTCTCCTTGACTTGCATCTAGACCATCAACTGTGAAATCAACCTGTCCAAATCCTTTATCCCAATCAGAGATTGGAAACCAATTTAAAACTGCAATATCTGAATATAGATTCAACAACTGTTGGATTTGCCAAGTAACTTTGAGGACAACCCTATCACCATCTGAACCTGAATTATAAACTTTGAGTTTAACACCATCATAAGAGTCTGTTTTTTCAACTGTAATATCTGTTTTTTCTTTCCCATTTACGGTTGCTGAAACCTTGGGATCATCCATAATAGAATAACCACCAATTTTCCCCAAGGTTACATACTGACCTTTATAGTCACTATCAAAATCATAAGTCACTTCCTGAGTAAACGTCGCATTACCATCATCATGTATAGAAAGGTGACCAACATAGGAAGGTAGACTATACTCTACCTCATCCTCGTCAGCTTGAACGTGTTGCAAAGAAAGTGGCAGAAAACAGGCTAACAAAACAGTTAAAGCAAGGTATTTAACAAGACCTTTCATTATCTTTTTCATCATTTTGCTCCTTTAAGGACTAAAAAAGCAGGTGCAACACCAAGTGTCTCGATGTGCCCTGCTCTGATCTGCTATTTAGGCTTGATAAACAATCTCACCATCACAGATAGTGTATTTAACACTGCCCGTAAGTTCTTCGCCTACAAATGGTGAATTGGCTGCTTTAGACTTAAAGTCTGCTGTGACCTGACGTTTTTCCTTGTCTGCAAAAATCACAAGGTCAGCTGGTCCATTTTCAGCCAAATAACCAGCATCGAAGCCATAAAGATCAGATGGGTTGCTAGTCATTACTTTCAAGAGTTCCGTCAAGCTTAAGTGTCCTGCTTCAACCAAGTAGGTCAATCCAAGAGATAGAGATGTTTCAAGACCAGTCATTCCTGATGGTGCTTTAGTCACATCATCGACATTCTTTTCATCGGCATGGTGTGGCGCGTGGTCTGTGGCAATGACTGAGATGACTCCAGATTTCAACCCTTCGATGACGGCCTGACGGTCAGATTCCAAACGAAGTGGTGGGTTCATCTTGGCATTAGCACCTTTTGAGAGCAAGAGGTCTTCTGTCTTAGAGAAATGTTGTGGTGCCACTTCGGCTGTAACTTGTGCTCCAAGTTTTTGAGCAAATTCAACCACTTTTACAGATTCAGCTTTTGACAAGTGTTGAATATGAACATGGGCTTGTGTATCATAAGAAATCATGACATCACGCGCAATCATACTGTACTCAGCTACACCTGTTGCCCCACAAATATGGAATTCTTTTTTAGCAATATTTTCATTGAAACCGAGAATACCATTTAGATCAGGATCCTCCTCGTGAAGGCTGATAAAGGTATTATTCTCCTTAGCTAGCTCCATGGCTTTTTTGACAATACCAGCATTGGTCAATGGAATACCATCATCTGAGAATCCGACAGCACCGGCTTCAAGCAAACCCTTGAAATCAGTGATGTTTTCACCATCAAAATTCTTAGTAATAGTCGCAACAGACTTAACATGGATATTTTCCTTAGCTGCCGAAGTCAAGACCTCCTCCAAGGTTTCCTTATCTGAAATCGTTGGATTAGTGTTAGCCATCATTACAACTGTTGTAAAACCACCCGCAGCCGCTGCCAAGGCACCAGTATGAATGTCTTCCTTATGAGTTTGACCTGGCTCACGGAAGTGAACATGGATATCCACCAAGCCAGGAGCAACCACAAGACCAGTCGCATCAATGACTTGAGCATCTCCAGCTTCGATATTTTCAGCAATTTTAACGACTTTTTTACCATCAACAAGAACATCAGCTTGCGTATCCAAACCAGACTTAGGGTCTACAACACGACCATTTTTAATCAGTAACATAATCTTCCAACTTTCTATTTTACTTCAACCAATCAATTGGGGATTGGCCTTGAGATACAAGGTAGGCATTGGCTTTTGAAAATGGCTTGCTGCCAAAAAAACCACGATAGGCCGACAAGGGACTCGGATGGGCACTCTCAATAATGGCATGTTTAGAGTTAGTCACTAGTGCCTTCTTCTTACGAGCATAGCCACCCCAAAGTATAAAGACAACAGGAGTATCCTTTTGATTGAGAACCTTAATCACAGCATCTGTAAAAGGTTCCCAAACCTGACCAGCATGCCCATTTGCTTGACCTGCTGGAACTGTTAGACAGGCATTAAGCAAAAGCACCCCCTGCTCTGCCCATGACGTTAAATCATGAAAGGATCTAGGACCTAAATCTTCCTCTAATTCCTTGAGAATATTTTTCAAAGACGGGGGAGCTGGAAGGCTATCAGGTACCGAGAAGGAAAGTCCCTGTGCTTGATGAGGCCCATGATAAGGGTCCTGACCAAGGATTACCACCCGCACTTCTTCAAACGGAGTCTCCAACAAGGCATTAAAAACCTTGTCACGCGGCGGATAAACCGTCCCCTGGCTATAAACCTGGTCCATAAACTGATTTATCTTTGAAAAATAATGGTCAGGCAACTCCTCTTTCAGAAGCTTGTGCCATGTCGAATGTTCCATAAAAACCTCTTTTTAGACTGTTTTACACCCTAAATTATACCATAATTTGTAGGGAATATTCGGAAAATACTGAAAAAACACCATGATTACGAAGCATTTGCTATCAAGTTTTAAAAATACATTACTCCACAAGTTTAAAGGGCTTACAACCTTTAACTCGTTATAGTTTTATGCTATAATTTAAACTTGTATTTTAACAGAAAAGGTAACCCTATGACTACGTATGAAAATTTAAGAGCAGCCAGACGAGGTCCCATTGTCAGCATCGCTGCCTACCTTCTTCTTACCATTGCAAAACTTCTAGCTGGACACTTTTTAAATTCTAGCTCTTTGATTGCCGATGGTTTCAATAACTTGTCAGATATTTTAGGGAACGTGGCCCTACTCATTGGATTGCACCTAGCTAGTCAACCTGCTGATGCAGATCATAGGTTTGGTCATTGGAAGATTGAAGACTTATCAAGCCTAGTCACTTCCTTTATCATGTTCGTGGTAGGCTTCCAAGTCCTAATTCAAACAGTCCGAAAGATTTTTCTAAGAGAGGAAACTGTAGTCGATCCCCTTGGTGCAACCGTCGGAGTTCTTTCTGCTATCGTCATGTGTGGCGTTTACTTATACAATAAAGGACTTGCCAAAAAGCTGAAATCTAGTGCTTTGATTGCGGCCGCTAAGGATAATCTCTCCGATGCCGTAACTTCTATTGGAACGTCAATCGCCATTGTTGCAGCATCCTTCAACCTCACGATTATTGACTATATTACAGCCATTATCATTACCTCCTTCATTCTAAAGACAGCCTATGATATCTTCATGGAAGCAACCTTTAGTTTGTCAGACGGTTTCGATGAGAGAAACCTCAAAGCCTATGAGAAAGCGATTCTTGAGATTTCAAAAGTCACTAAGGTTAAGAAGCAGCGTGGCCGTTCTTATGGTAGCAACGTCTATCTTGATATTGTGGTTGAAATGAATCCTGACCTCTCTGTTTACGAGAGTCATGCCATTACTGAACAAATTGAAGAGGTTCTCAGCAAGCGTTTCTCTGTCTATGACACTGATGTCCATGTAGAACCAGCTGCTATTCCCGAAGATGAAATTTATGGCAATGTCCTTCACAAACTCTCTCGCAATGAAAAGATTATTCTGTCAAAAATTCCTGACTATGAAAATCTTTTAGCACCAGACTTCTACTTAATCGATGAAAATGGTCACCACCACAATCGTGAAGAAGTCATTGCCAATCACCAACCACTTCTCAATAATTTTGACAGCTTCAAGATGACATCTGTTAGTCAAAAAACGAAATTAATTAGTTATGAGTTGGGAGGAAATTTCCACACTAGTATCTGGCGTCGAAATGAAACCTGGTTCATGATTTACCACCAAGTCACAAGGATAAAAGATGAAAAGTAACGAGCAAGCAAGCTCGTTTTTTTCTGCTTTCAAATAGATTTTGTGTAACATTCAATAGATTCTAAAAATTACATTAAAATACTAAATGTTAGGAAAACTCTAACTTTTATATGTTATAATGAAGATGTTTGTCACTACCGAATTTAGGGTTTTTGACAGGCAAATGATATTAATAGATAAAAATAGGTTCTGCCAGCTACAGAACCCCATAGATATTAAAGGAGACACATTGTGAAAAAGAAAATTGTTGCCGTCCTTTTAGCAGCTTGTCTAGCTCTAGCACCGAGTCTGTCTAGTGCAGACGAATTGATGGATATCACACGCGCTGCTGGTTATACTGAAGCCACTGAAGCCTATCGCCCAAAATCAACCCTCTTAATCGATGGAAATACCGGAGATGTCCTCTGGGAAGAAAATGCTGATGAGGTGCGTGACCCAGCTTCTATGTCTAAGGCCATGACACTTTATTTGGTCTTTGAAGCTATGTCTAAAGGAGAGATTTCTGAAGATACTGTTATCACAGCTACTCCAACCGACCAAGCTATTGCCGATATTTACGAAATTTCAAACAACAAGATTGTTGCGGGTGTTGATTATACCGTTTCAGAACTCATCACTATGACAGCGGTGCCTTCCTCTAACGTTACAACCGTGAT
This sequence comes from Streptococcus sp. CCH8-H5, assembly GCF_001556505.1. Classification (NCBI taxonomy): domain Bacteria; kingdom Bacillati; phylum Bacillota; class Bacilli; order Lactobacillales; family Streptococcaceae; genus Streptococcus; species Streptococcus sp. CCH8-H5. Next base: position 11,126 of record NZ_LSIZ01000079.1, read on the forward strand.
GCTAGCCAACTACTTGACCAATAATGATCCTGATAAATGGCTAGACATGATGAATGAGAAATCTAAAGAGCTAGGGATGACCAATACCAAATGGTTCAACGCTTCTGGTGCCGTTGCTGTTGCCTTCAAAGGTTACTACAGTCCTCAACGTTATGATAACAACCAAACCAACCAAACAACTGCGCGTGATTTGGCTATCATGACCTATAACTTCATCAAGAAATACCCTGACATTCTCAAATACACTAGCAAACCTGTTGTCACAGTTAAAAAAGGAACACCTTACGAGGAAACCTTCGAGACTTACAACTACTCTATTCCAGGTGCCAAATACGGAATTGATGGGGTTGATGGGTTGAAGACAGGATCTAGCCCAGAAGGTGCTTTCAACTATATTGATACCATCAAGCGTGGTAATCAACGTATGATTGCTGTCATCATGGGTTCTGGTGATTGGTCTGACCAAACAGGTGAAGAGATTCGTCATACCTTTGGTAATGCTCTCGTTGAGAAGATGTACAAAGACTTCTCTTACAAGAAAGTTCTTAGCAAGGGTGAACAAGAAATCGACGGTAAAAAATACAATGTCGAAAAAGACGTCTATGCCACCGTTAAAAAAGGTAAAGACCCTAAAATCTCTGTTAAAGATGATCACATTGTCATTGATAATGGTCTGAAGACAGTGTCACCTAATATCAAAGCTACTTCTGTTAAGGCAACTAAAGTTAAAGGATGGTTCGATTTTGGAAGTAACCAGAAAGATAAAAAGGCTACTAAAACAACAGATAAGAGCCAACTCCCAGTTTATTTCTGGTTGCTATGTCTTGTCCCAGTTGGACTCCTCTACTTGATTTACCATAATGAAAAAGGACGTCGTCAAAAAGTTAAAGAACGCCGTCAAGCTCGACAAATGAATAACTAAAAGAACGTGCTCAACCGAGCACGTTTTTAGTTGTCTCCAAGAAATGTTTTGAGATTAGACATATCATTACGCATTTGATCCAATCCTTCTTGATAAATGGCTTCAAACTTTTCAGGATCCTTCTCCAAACGACTAACTTCAAGTGCATGTTCTGGACGGATAGCATAAAGATTTCCAGTTTTTTCCAAAGCCTCTATCTTTTCAATACTCTTATTGTAGTGGATGTGGCGATTTGAAGCCACTTGGACAAATTCAGGATACTTACGATAAAAGAGCTTGTAGATTCGCTTACTCGTTTTAGATGGCTGTTTACGGTAGCCTTTAGGACGTGTCAGAACTACAATGAGTTTATCAAAGCCCAAATTTTCCATAAAATCAATAGGGAGACTATCAGACAGACCACCATCCATGTAGCGTTTACCCTTGTACTCGACAATTTCAGAAACCAGAGGTAAGGCGGAACTTGCCCGAAGGGCTTCCATTTGCTCAAAGACATGGTCAATCTTGATATAGTCTGGTTTTCCGGACTCAATATCTGTAGTAACCACATAGAAGGGAATACCTGAATCAGCAAAGGCCTCCTGATCAAAAACGTCCAACTCCATGGGAACCTTATAATAGGAGAATTCCTTATTAACGAAGTTACCTGTTGTCAGCCATGACCAGAAACTCATATAACGACGGTCTCCCATAAAACGCTTGTTGTAGCGAAGGGCTCTTTGGGGCTGGTTAGAAAGGTAATTAACACCAAAAAGTGCTCCAGCCGATACCGAAACAACGCCATCCACCTTCATTCCAGCTTCTAAAAAGGCATCTAATACACCAGCCGTATATAAGCCACGCATCCCCCCGCCTTCGAGGACTAAGCCAACTTTCATTCTAAAATCTCCTTTATGATTGGTTCCGCAAGGACTTGATAACCTTGTGGACTCAAGTGCAAACCATCCGTTGTATAGTTGTCATTTAACTGTCCCATGTCATCAGTAAGGTAATCAAAAAGATCGACATAGGTCACACCGGGGAGGACAGCTAATTGTTGATTTAGCTCACGTACAGTCGTATTATTTCGAATCTTAACCTTAGAAGCATACTGTGATTCTTCACTAACTGGAAAGACACTCAGCAAATAGACCTCAGTAAAGAGGGATTCCTGACGAACTGTCATGATAATATCGGAAATACGAGTGACAATATCTCGAATAGGGTAACCTCTTCCGATGTCGTTAATGCCAATCAAGAGCACCAATTTACTTGGTTCCAAATCTAAGACCTGCTTTTTAAGGTGCTCTAAAAGCCAAACCGAGTCTGTTCCTGCAATCCCACGGTTAACAAGGGGAAACTCTCGACCCAAATATTTTTTCAATGCAAAAAACTCCGTGATGGAGTCCCCTGCAAAAACGATTTGGCTTTTGTCTAACTTTTGATTTTCAGTCACAAATTTGGCTAAACGCTCTTCTTGATAGGCCACAAGCTCAGGCCTAGTTGTTTCAATCATACTTTATCCTTTTTTCTTAAATATTATACGCACTACTGTGATTAAAGCTAGAAAAGTTCCAAGTCCAAGAAATAGCCAGTCAAGATTTTCAAAACCTGATTTATTAGCCAAAAGGGCACCGGAAAGTAGAAATCCCAATGACAATAAGGCTAAAACCAGATTATTTAATACTTTCTCAAAAACTTTAATTCGACCCGAAAAGTTAATAAAATCATGGTTCACCACAATTCGTCCGTTTAAAATTTGCTCCAAGAGCTGATGCAGACGACGTGGAATGTTCTTCCCATTGCGAATCAGATAAAAGAGTTCAATCAAGATACTCTCTTTATTCAGGGCCTGCTTAAGCATGTCAGGTCCCATATTTTCTAGGAAGTAATCCTTGGCCAGAGTCATAAGATCCATATTTGGCGCTAACTCTCGGAAAATCCCCTCAATTTGAAGCGAAGCCTTCTCCAAAATGGTAATTTGAGAGGAGGCTTTAAGATGATTTTTCTGGAAAATAGCCATCAAATCCTGCAGCAAATCTGTTATAGAGAGACTTCCCAAGTCAATACCAGAATAACGACCTAACATTTGCTCTACATCTTGACTTAGGACTGCACGATTAAGACCATTATCAAATTGTGTAACGGACAAGATGGCCTTGGTCATACCATCAACATCTTGTGCGGTAAAACTGTACAGGATGTCATTTAAGGACGCACGCATCCCCACTTCCAACTCACCCATAATTCCAAAATCAATGAAATAAATCTTGCCATCACGTACCAACAGATTTCCAGGATGGGGGTCACCATGAAAATAGCCATCTTTGAAGACTTGCTTGATAAATGACAGCATAAGTTTCTTGCCCACATCTTCTAAGTCATAGCCAGCCTCAATCAGTTGGCTGTAGTGATTAAGCGGAATCCCATTGATATACTCTTCAACTATGAGGTGAGGTGTCGTGAAGGTATCATAGACCTCGGGGACACCTAGACAAGCAACAGCCCTGTTATTGGCCTTAAAGCACTTCATGGCCTCTGCTTCATTCCTGAAATCTAGTTCCTTAATTAAGGTTTCACGCAGATTTTCCAAAACCTCCTGAACATCGACCATGGGGATAAAATGTTTTGGTATATGCCGTGCAAGCTTAATGAGAAGCTGAATATCTTCCTTAACGACCTCATCAATACCAGGTCTCTGGATTTTTACAATCACTTCCTGACCAAACAATAATCTAGCTCTATGGGTCTGAGCGACAGAACCAGAAGCTAAGGGCTCTTCCGAAAAATCAAGGAAACTGTCAGAAAGCTCATTAGGTAATTCTCGCCTAATGGCAGTCATGACTTCCTCTTTATTCAAGGGAGGAACTGAGCTCTGGAGCTTTGATAATTCTTTGATATAGTTTTCTGGCAAAAGGTCAGAGCGCGTGGATAGGATTTGACCAATTTTAACAAAACTAGGTCCTAATTGCTCAAAGGCTTGGCGTAGCTTGACAGGTGTTGTCTGTTGGTCTTGAGGAAGATGCTTTTCACGATAAGAAAGGAGACCAACTGACGAGAAAACCTTCAACACATGTCTCAATCGTTTACTAGCCATTTTAGACTCCTTACATTTTATTTATTTTGACTGAGCAAAGCGTCAAGTTTTTCTTCAAGACGTTTCACATCATCCTTAGTCGCATACTCAACTGAAGATTTCTTAGCATCAAGTTTCGCTAAAAATTCTTGAGCTTCTTCCTTACTTTGACGTTTGAGCTCTTGTTCCAGTTCCTTACCTTCTTCAACAGTCAAACGCCCCTTTTCAACCAACTCTTTGACAAAGCTATCGGCCTTATCAACTGTCATAGCAGTCAACCCGATTCCAGCTAAGAGAACTTTTTTCAAATCATTCATTATCGTTACCTCCATCTAAGTAGGAAAAGCAAAGAGATAGACTCGCTACTTCTTCGGAAAATATAAGAACGCTTTCACACTTTTATTCTACCACTTTTTCAGAAAATATGTGGAATAACATAAACAAAGTTATTGTGTATTAAAATACTCTCTTTTTACTCATGTCAACAGAAATCCAGATATATCAAAGTTGTACTTTAATACTAAAAAAGAATCTCGAATATTTTTGAGATTCTTAGTCATACTCTATTTGTAAAGGGCTTCACCATTACTTTCGATAACAGACTTATACCAAACAAATGATTTTTTCTTATAACGAGCCAAGCTACCACTACCATCATCATTGCGATCAACGTAGATAAAGCCATAACGTTTACTGAGTTCAGCCGTTGAAGCTGATACCAAATCAATTGGCCCCCATGTCGTATAGCCCCAAAGTTCTACACCGTCTTGAAGGGCTTCGCCAACTTGAATCAAGTGTTTTTGAAGGTAATCAATACGATAATCATCTTCAACTGTTGGACCATCTGGGCCATCAACGAGAACATCCTTGGCACCTAAACCATTTTCGACGATAAACAATGGCAACTGATATCGATCATAGAAGTCATTCAAAACTAATCGAAGACCGATTGGATCAATAGCCCAACCCCATTCAGATTTTTCAAGGTAGGGATTTTCGACACCACCTAAGATGTTGCCTTTTCCAACCTTATAGTCTTGCGGATTGTGTGCTGTTGCCACAGACATATAATATGAGAATGAAATAAAATCAACGGTATTCTTCAAGATTTCTTCATCACCTGGAGCAAATTGTATTTCAATACCATTCTCTTTGAAATAGCGTTTAATATAGTTTGGATATTTCCCACGCGCATGGATATCTGAGAAGAGATAGTTTTGATTTTCAAACTCGTGAACAGCCAACTGATCCAAAGGATTTGCTGTCATTCCATAAGCTGGCATGGCAAGAACCATACATCCAATCTTAAAGTCAGGGTTGATTTCATGACCGATCTTGGTTGCTGAAGCCGAAGCGACTAACTCATGGTGAACTGCTTGGTAAAGATCCTGTTTAGAGAGCTCTTCCATCGGAGTTGAAATCCCACCTGACATGAACGGTGCGTGTAAAACAGAGTTCACTTCATTAAAGGTCAACCAATATTTGACCTTATCTTTATAACGTGTGAAGACTGTACGAACATAATTCTCATAAAAACCAATTAATTTACGATTAGTCCATCCATTGTACCGACGCGCCAAGTTGAGTGGTGTTTCATAATGGGACAAGGTTACAAGCGGTTCGATGCCATATTTGGCCAATTCATCAAAAACCTTATCGTAGAAGGCTAGACCTGCTTCATTTGGCTCGGCATCATCACCATTTGGAAAGATACGAGTCCATGCAATTGACATGCGGAAGACCTTAAAGCCCATCTCTGCAAAAAGTGCTATGTCTTCTTTATAACGGTGATAGAAATCTATACCTTCTAGTTTTAGATTATCTGGTGTTGGTTGGTCAGTAATCAAAGGATTCAAGGCCCCGGGTTCAAAGGGAACACCGCCTTTTGGCGTTACATCCTGTACGGACAAGCCTTTGCCATCTAGGTTGTAAGCACCCTCAAACTGGTTGGCAGCTGTTGCACCACCCCAGAGAAATTCTTTCGGAAATGTATATGTCATCTTTTATCTCCTTGCATTGTTCAATTTACTAATAGTATAACACTTAGAAAACGATTACACTTATACTATCTTCTTGAAATCTGATACTATAGCACGAAAAAAACAGACCGAAGTCTGTTTTAATTAGTCATTACTTTCAAGAGCATTTGCTGCTTTGGCTTCTTCTCGCCTAACAACATTATCTTTAACAATCTGATATAGGGTTGCGGCTACTGGCACAGAAACCAACATACCTAAGATACCACCCAAGGCAGAACCTATGGTGATTGCGAAGATAACCCAAATACCAGGAAGTCCGGTAGATCCACCGACCACATAAGGATAGATGAGATTCCCTTCAAACTGCTGCAAAATAACCACGTAGGCAACAAACAAAAGCGCCAAGGTCACAGAATGTGTCATAATCAAGATGGTACCAATCGTCACACCAATATAAGCCCCCACAACTGGAATCATTGCTGAAAAACCAATCAGGATAGAGATAGTTGCAGCGTATGGGAAATTAAAGATAATCATCCCAATATAACACAAGGTCCCCAAAATACAAGCCTCAAGCGACTGATAGACGAAGAAATTACGAAATCGATTATTGAGAATAGCAACTACATAGTGGAAAGTCTTACCATAACGTCCTAAATAGACGTCTACCAAACGATTGACCTGATTCCCAAGTTTCTCTTTTCCAGCTAAGACATAACAAGAAAAGACAATACTGATAAAAAGATTAATCAAGGTTGATGGCAGACTCGTTAAAGAAGTCAAGAAACTGGTCAAACCATTCATGATTTGTTGAAGCAACTGAGCACTGTAGCTATTGATTAGCTCTCTAACCTGTGTCACACCACCAAAATCTTGAATAATTTTTTGCAAGGATTTGTTCTTAAGCAACCAATTAATCAAATTATTAATAGCTGAGCGGTCTTGACTAATTAAGGTGTTGATACTGTCAATCAAATCAGGAAGGACAGTGAATACTACCCAAGTAAAGACCAAGCCAATGGTTCCCAATGCCGAGAGCAGAGCAATAGGACGCTTGATTTTAGCGATAAAACCAAATGGAATAAACTTGACCAGCAGTTTCTCATAAAAAGACATCAGGATATTTACCACAAAGGCAATCCCTGCTCCAACCAGGAAGGGCTGACTGGCAACGTAAATGGTGTTACAAATTGAAACAACTGTTTCCCAGTAAGTATAGATCAAGAAACAGCTGAAAAAGAGGACAGCCAACCAAATGAACTGATTTTTTGTAAATTTCATAGGCACTCCATAATTTAAAATACCTTTCCATTATACACTAAGAAAGGGTTTCTTACTATCTTTGATCATGAAAGCCACTAAAATTCCACGAACTCTTGATCATTTAAAGGATCAATCAGTTTGACAAAGTGAAAGTTCGATCCATCGTAATCAAAGACTAAGATGGCGCAATTGCCTGGACAAGACTGAAAGGCACGCTCCGGCTCCACAGCATGAAGAAAAGTCATCAAGGCTCCTGCGTGACTGACAGCCAAAATAGATTGGTTAGGATGTTTATCCACTATCTCTCTTGCACCATTTACCACTCGTTCTACAAACTGATCTTGACTTTCCCCACCAAACTGAGCATAATGGTCACCGAAATGCCCCTGAATTTGAATTTTAGGATGAAGATACTCCGGTTGCCCCTCAAAGATACCGAAGTGCATCTCTTTAAGTCCCTTAACACGTTTATAATCAGTACGCCCAGTAGCCAATTCAAGCGTATCAGAAGCTCTTTCAGTAGTCGTGCAATAATACTGATCAAAAGTCAAACCATGTTTTTCAAAATAGGCACGCACCTGACGAGCCTGGTCCTGACCTTTTTCAGTCAAAGGGGAATCACACCAACCTTGAATTCGATTGAGTGTGTTAAAAAGTGTTTGTCCATGTCGCATTAAATAGAATCGTGTCATTCTTCACCTCCATAGATATACTCTTCTTCTACTGGATTATAAACTGAGACCAGTTCAAATTGACCTTGGTCATAAGTAAAGTGTAAAATACAACAATTTTTAAGACCACGAATATCTGGAACAGGATCTAAAACACGTCTACAGAATTGCAAAATAGATGGACCATGACTAACCAGCAAGGACTTAGAACCATCGGCCACACTCTCCATGATGGCCCTAATCGTCAACTCCATACGATCCCGGACCTGGCTCGTACTCTCGCCACCAAATTGAACAAAGTAATCACCAAAGCCCTGTCCATCAGGTAAGGTTTTAGGAGTAAGATACTCTGGCTGCCCTTCAAAAGCACCAAAATCCTGTCCTTTAAGACCTTTAAGTCTTTCATAGTCTGTTCGTCCAGTCACAATTTCTAGAGTATCGCTAGCTCTCTCAGAGGTTGACGTAAAGACATGATCAAAAATTGGCTCTTGCTTAGCTAGATACTGACCAGCCTTTTTAGCCTGTTCAATCCCGACTTCCGTCAAAGGGGCATCGCAGACCCCCTGAAGCCTATGCTGAACATTAAATCGTGTTTCTCCATGCCTCATTAAATAAAATTCTTTCATAATGTTACCTCTAAACCAGAAATCGGATCAATCACCTGAAGAAGTTCCAATTGTCCTTGGTTATAATCATAAACACAAATATTACAATTCCCAAAACGTACTCCTTCAGGAAAGGCTAAGTCCATGGTAATGATTAATCCCCACAAAGCAGCTCCATGACTGACAAATAGAAGATTCTCATCACCATCTTTAGTGTGTTCTTCTGCTTTCTCTAAGACAGTCTTTAGAACCCTCTGGCCGACATCTCGAATATCTTCACCACCGTATGGGACCAAGAGATCTTCAAAGGATCGTGAACCTGGACGATGTTTGGGTAGGAGATGCTCTGGTTGAGCTTCAAAAGACCCAAAATTCATTTCTTTTATTCCCTTGAGCTGGATTACAGTGTACTCAGGCGCCACAATCTTTGCTGTGTCAGTTGCTCTCTCTTGCGTAGATGAATAGACAGCATCAAAAGAAATACCTTTCTTTGCAAAGTACTGCTTAGCTTGTTCTGCCTGACAGATTCCATTTTCAGTTAGGGGAGAGTCACACCAGCCCTGAACACGCTTTTGCGTATTAAATAATGTCTCACCATGTCGCATTAAATATAATTTCATTTCTTTACCACCCTTTTTTAATATAAACCTAAATAATCTTCTAAGATAGTCAAGACACCTTGACCTTGATCCTTATGATGCGGTGCTACTTGGTCTGCCACTTGCAAAAGAGCAGGGCTGGCATTTTCCATCGCATAAGAATGACTAGCCATACGCAGGAGCTCAATATCATTGTCACCATCACCAAAAGCCATAACATTTGCCTCATTCAAGTCCCAATGGTTAAGAAGCTGCTTAAGCCCCCAAGCCTTGTGCATGCCTTTTTGAATGAAGTCAATAGCACCAAAACCGCTTGGAACAGCGACAAGATTACCATCAAAATCACGATTAAAGGCTTGCGAAACCTGATTAGCCTCTTCAGGACTCAGCAACATGGTGATCTTTATGAAATCATCCTCTAAATCCTTCAACCTATTCAAACGGTGAATGGATGCTTCCATAGCGGCTTGCTCTTCTTCTGTTATCATCTCTTTACCAAAATGTAGTTTCGTTCCTGATAGCATATAAGCAGATTTAGCACCATTAAATATAGTCGGTTTATCTAACAAATCATAATTAAAATATCTTAGTAATTTTTCAACATCATTAAATGCCATAAACTCCTGACACAGAAGCTTGCCATAGCTAACCACCTGACCACCATTTTCGGCGACAAAATGCAGGCGGTCAAAAGTCTCCGCAAACATAGGTTTAAGGCGACTCATACTATTACCTGATGCAACGACAAAGTGCATATCACGCGCAGCCATGGCATCCAAAATCTGACTAAAACGCTCCTTATCATAGCTCCCTTTATCGTCTAAAAATGTTCCATCCATATCTGATGCAATCACCTTAATGGTCATAAAGCACCTCCTTGACTAACTTATCCCTATTATAACCCTTTTGGAAAACGCTTACCAGTACCATACTAGGAAAAACTGATACTATTCTTGGATATTTAATGGTCTTAGGATTGTTTTGTAAGCCTAGATTGTTTATAATTATAGTATGAAATTGAAGAATATTTTAAGAATACTATTTTCTCTTCTAATGATAGGTGCCATAGTTGGTGGACTGCTCTACCTCACCATCTATTTCAACAATCGAGATATTAAGAAGCTTTCCATGCCATCAAATAAGGATGGATTGAACTTTACCATAAAGAATAAAGAGCTCTTAGATCAGTCTGTCTTACTTGAAAAAGGCAATATTAAAAATGTAGACATGCAGATTCTCTCCTTCAAGAAGGACGGAAAGTATGTCCTACAAAAAGGAAGAACCGAAGATAATAATCCTGAACTCACAGAGCAAAGTATTAAGTACGAAGCTAAGCGACGAGAAGCTCTTGCTCTTATTAACTCTGGTTTTTGGTCTTACGAAGGGCTAGATCGTCCTTTCGCTCAAAAGGAAATCGAATTGGGCAAAACAGGCCTTCTATATGGAGATGATCAAAATAATATCACTGCCGGAACCTATCCAAATATCGACACAGCTAAAATGTTTACCCACATGGGAAGCAACGGTTGGGATACAGGTGCCTTTGGTATTCTCATTAAGGATAAAAAAGTAGATAAAACCTGGGAAAAAGGTGATCCTGACCAACCAAATGCTCGTTCCATTTACGTAGAGACCCATGATGGTATTATCCGAATTATCCAAACCTATGGCCACAACTCCCTCAATAAGGGCTTGAATCACGAAGATGTCTATAAGCTTTTAAAAAATATAGGCTACTCGAATATTCGTCTTGCCTTCCTACTAGATGGTGGTGGAACGACTCGTATGTACACGCGATCTGATAATGGTAAGGAAAAGGTTGCTGGTGCCTTTGTCGACAATAGAACCTATATTGAGTACCTCTACCTCACCAAGCGTGATACTAATGCTGCTGATCCAAATATATGGCGTGATCCAGAGCTCGTAAAAGCAGGTAAATCCAAGTCAATCACTTATGACGACTATATTGAAGCAATCTATTCAAATGGAAAAGTTCCAGGAACCCAATACCAGTTTGAAGTCTCCAAATAATGCAAAAAATCCTCACTAAAATGAGGATTTTTTATCTTATTTTAAATTGTTCAATGCAGTAAGTAGGTAGTGACCATCACGAATACCTTTACCGACACGCTTGGTATTTTCAACCAAATCTTGGTAATCAGTATCTGAAAGATTGTCAATTGCCGCCTTCAATTCATGAAGTGACTCAACTGCAATTCCACAGCCGTTCTCAAGCACAAAATGAGATAAAGCTGACTGTTTCCAAACGACAAGCGGGAATCCTGAGGCCAAGTACAGTGACGCCTTGTGAGAGTTATTATAGCGAAGGTACTCGCCGAAAACACCACTACATGTCTCAGCACTGTCGCCATCCCAGACAAGCCCAAAACCACCCTCAAGGGCTGCAGGAAGCTCATCAGGTAGGAAGGAACCAAAGTAGTTCTCATTCTCAAGAGCTCTGCTTTCGTCGAAGCCGACACCATAAAGGTTATAAGCAGGTTCTGCAGGAAGAGAGTAAAGATAACCAGCTTTTTCTTGTGCCAAGTTACCAGCTACAATAATTGGCTGATTCTTTGTAAGACCCGTCTTCTCTTGGAAATTTGGAATCAAATAGTCAAAAATACCAAGACTGACAATCTTATCTTCTGCAACCCCTTTATCCACTAAAACAGATTTCATAATTGAATTGTGGGCAATGATACCATCAACTGCACCAAGAAGACCTGATTCTTGAATTTGAACCCGAATCTTATGTTTAAAAGGTACTGTATCCAAATTGGCATAGCGTAAAACTTCCAAATCGTGGATAATAAAATGAACTTTTACGCCTTTTTTCTGTGCTTTCTTTACATGATGTGTTGTGAAAAAACTATGATGAAGCATTGGGAACTGGATAAGTAACTCATCACCTTGCTTTAGTTGATTCAAGGCCTGTCCAAAAGCCTTCGATTTATGAAGTTGTGCTTTAAGTGTACTCATCTCGTACCAATTATCAACTGAAAGAACCAAGGCTTGATAACCTTCTCTCTTTACAATTTCTTCAACATCATTACGTGCCTTATTACCGGCATTTTTAACATTGTTATCGTGTAAAAATTCTTCTTTTAAATAGTATTTCATCTCTTATTTCTCATTTTTCAAAAGCTGATTTTTCAGGATAGCGTTCTTGTAAGATTTCCTTAAAACGAATGATATTCTCCTCTTTAAAGTCAACTTCATCATTCACACAAAGCAATTTTTTATGTTTATCTTTAAAGATACTCTCTAACCTATCTATTTGATGTAAATTTATCGTTTCACCAAAATTCTTTGATATAGGATAAAACTGATTACTTTCAATATGCCAATACTGACAGATATATTGATTAACGTCTACTTCGTAGTTTCTAATTTTATTTCGTGACGTTCTATCTAAGGTTTCTCCCTCAATTTGCCATAAATTCGCCAAGGTGCTTTTTTTCATTGGTGTAGCTAAATGGTTGTTCACATAGCCAGTTGGCCCCCATGGCAAAAGTAGCAAGTTTTTCAAAACTAAATGCCCATAGCGGTAGTTAAAAAATTTCCAAGGTGAGGACTTTAGGGCCTTCTTATTAGGAAAATGACGATAAATTAACTCAACATTTTTGTAATATGTATTTGTATAAGCTGACCAAGGAACCAAAGCATCATATACAGCAAAAAGCTTAGGTTGACCATTTTTATAAAAATCCGAAGGTTGACTATCCCTAATCAAGTACACATCATCATTGAAATACAAATAATTTTCCGACAATCCTTTAATACGATGAAGATTAAGCTCAATAGCAGCAGAATTATAGGTAGGTAGATACTCTTCAGGCATAAATTCCTTATGAGTAATCCATCTGAGTTTTGGATGCTCCAAGTTCAACCAGTCAGGTTTTTGTCCGTTGGTAACTAAGTAAACATTATTTACCCAAGGGGCATGCTTTTCAATCATTCGGAACCAGTAATTAAAAATTCCAAATTCACGGTATCTTAAATCTCCATCAACTAATTCATTAGAAACTGAGATTTGGCCTGTTACTTCTTGTTTCTCACGGATAAACTCCGGGTCACTGCCATCTACCCAGAGGACAACGATATCAATTTTTTCTTCTGTCATTTACTAAATTCTTTCTCTACGACTTCCAAGGCACGCTCAATGACCACGTGCATGTCGTAGTATTTATAGTCTGCCAAACGTCCACAGAAGATAACCTTGTCATTTTTCTCAGCTTCTTCTTGGTACTTAGCAAACATGGCATTGTTCTTTTCATCATTGATTGGGTAGTATGGTTCATCTCCACGTTTCCAATCAGCTGGGTATTCACGTGTGATAACTGTCTTAGGTTGTGTACCATACTCGAAATGCTTATGCTCAATAATACGAGTATAAGGAATCTCACGCTCTGTGTAGTTGACCACGGCATTTCCTTGATGATTTTCTTCATCCAAGACTTCGTGTTCAAAACGAAGACTGCGATACTCCAACTCACCATGTTTGTAGTCAAAGTACTGGTCAATCATTCCTGTAAAGACAACTTTTTCAGCTGAGGCTTCAAGCTCTTCACGATTGGCAAAGAAGTCAACTCCAAGCTCTACTTCTACATCTCCAAGCATATTTTCAATGATGACATTGTAACCACCGATCGGAATTCCTTGGTAACGGTCATTAAAGTAGTTGTTATCAAAAGTAAGACGAACCGGAAGACGTTTGATGATAAATGGTGGAAGGTCTGTGGCAGAACGTCCCCATTGTTTTTCAGTGTATCCCTTAATCAACTTTTCGTAGATATCTGGACCAATCAACTTGATAGCTTGTTCTTCCAAGTTTTTAGGCTCAACATCTTTCATATCAGCCGTTTGCTCAGCTATCTTGTCCTTAACTTCTTGCGGAGTCTTAGTGCCCCACATAGCATAAAATGTATTCATGTTAAATGGAAGGTTGTAAAGACTACCCTTGTAGTTAGCAATTGGTGAGTTGATATAGTTATTAAACTCAGCAAATTGGTTGACATAATCCCAAACTTTTTTATTTGAGGTATGGAAAATGTGAGCACCATACTTGTGAACGTTGATACCTTCAACATCTTCACAGTAAATATTGCCACCGATGTGATCACGCTTGTCAATCACTTTTACTTTTTTGCCACGTTTTGTAGCTTCATGTGCGAAGATTGCTCCAGACAAACCAGCACCAACGATAAGATAATCGTACATTATAAACTCCTTTTTATAATTTAACTATTCGATTGATATAAGGGATTTTCATTAATATCATACTTATTAGAAAACTAATCACTAATGTGAAAACAGGGAAAAATAAGTGTGCACCTTCTATGTTAAACCCTATCAACTTTTGCCATATTTGCATAACATAGGTATGTATAATAAATACCCCCATCGTTTGGACTGATAACAAGTAGATCATTCTATGTTTAGAAGCATCAATGGTTAGCGTCAATAAGGTAAGAAATAGTCCTAAACTAATTACTTTTACCAAAAGATTGTCATAAAAATATTCAGCAAAAAGATTATGATAAGTAGTTTTTGCTATGAAAAATAATATTATCGGTGAAATCAATAACAAAAGTATGCTAACTATTTTCATCCATACCTTAAAGATTGATTTTAAATTATCTATATTGAATTGTGCTACAAAACCACCTAAAATGTAGTAAAAGAACCAAGTCCATAATCTAAACGTCTGTATAACATAAATTTGCACTGGCATTTGAAACAAAAAATTTATCAATTCAAAAATCAAACCAATAATTGTTAATACAGATAGAAAGTATAAATAACTTCTTTTTGAATGTAAATACTTCTTCAATATCGGCAAGCATAAATAAATAAGTATTAGTGAGCCAAAAAACCAAAATTGGAAGAAATAACCCTTTTGTATCAAAGAAGCCAAAATTTTTTTAATTGGATTAATTGTGAAGTCTCTTTTAAGAAACCAAATGATAACGGTCCATGAAGACACTGTTATTAGAACCCATTTTATTTTATGTAGTATATAGGGATATGTTATCTTGCTCTTACCCAATAATAAATAACCATTTACCATAAAAAACAAGGGAATTGAATAAGTACCTAGATAATATAAATAAGATGAGTAATTCCATCGCCCTGTTTCCTTAAACCCTGGCATCGTAGTATGAAGCAAAACAACTCCTATACAAGCAATTACTTTTATCAAGTCTAAGTTTATATTCCGTGTTTTCTTCATTTCTAATTTTTCCCTATTATTTGTTTTAATTCTTTAACATCTACCACTTTCAAAACTAGAATAGCAAGAAGGTAAATGAGGCCACCAAGCACTGCATACACAAGAACATTTAAAGTAGGTGGAAAATGCAAGAATGGTTTTGCACTTAGCAACAAGCCATACATCATAGCAGATGCGCATACAATTTTTGCCATAGACTCAAGAATCGGTACTTCTTTGAGGTAAGGAAGGCTGAAGTACAATTGAATGAACCATACCAAAGCCTCTGTTAAAACTGATACAATTGAGGCACCAACAAAGCCAAATGGAGGAATTAACAAGAGATTAAGTCCAACACTGACAACAGCCGGAATAGTCGTAGAGAGCATAAACTCACGATGTTTATTGTGTGGAATCAAAATCTGGATTCCCATAATATTTGTCCAACCAATAAAGAACATCCTAAAGACCATGATGGCAATGGCAATATTAGCTGCTTGGAAGTCCTTTCCTAGGAAAAAACTAACAAAGTCTTTATTGACAACCAAGAGACCAGAAATAATTGGGAAAATGACGAGATTATAAATCAAGAAAGAGAATTCATGCATCTTGTTAACAGCCTTATAGTCTCCACTAGACAAAAGACCAGATACCCTTGGAAGCATTACACTTCCCAATGAAGTCACCAACGTCAACAAAATATTAATTATTTTCAAAGCCTGATCATAAATCCCTACATCATTTGTCGATGACAAGGCACCCAACATTGTACGATCCAAAGTCACGTATAGTGAAATGGCAACCTGAGGGAGAAACAGCAAAATAACAGGTTTAAGATGTTTCTTAGCATAGGATAAATCAAATTGTGGTTCTCCAATGTAAGGTCTCGCTGGTAACCACATACTTAATTGCCCAAGCAATTCAAAGAAGGTCAATAGGAAAACATAGAGATACAAATCACCAGGTGTTTTCACAAATAGGAAGATAGAAATAACTCCTAAAACCTTTACCGTTGTATTCCTTGCGGTAATACGACGAAAATCCTCCAAACCTTGGAATAACCAAGAAATATCCATTCCTTTCGATATCAAGCTTAATCCTAAGATATAAGCCACCATATTTTGCATACCAGGAAAGAACAAACATAATGATGTATACAAGACAAGAGACAAAATAGTCGCAATCAATTGGAGGGTATAAATACCCCAGAAATTTTTACGAATATCCTTTCGATGTCCTGAAATCTCTTTAGTACCATAGTTAGCAACACCTAAAGTTGCCAAAAGAATAAAGTAGGTCACAATCGAATTAAAGTAACCATAAGTACCTAAATCCTTTGAACTAAAAATCCTAGTAACATAAGGTGTCGTAATGATTGGTAAAACAATGACCAGTAATTGATAGGAAAGATTGTAGGCGTAATTTTTTAAAACTTTCATATGTATATGACTCTGTTTAGACTTTCTAAATGATATAGCTCTGTTTCAATTACAAAAAATCTTTATCAGTCTTCATCACAAAGAGTCGACTAATCAATAAGATAAGAGGTGAGTAACGAAGAACAAGCATTTGCGGATCAAACATGCCATGAATAATCATAACACCTAAGCAAGCAAGGACAATATCTTTTCGATTAGTCACAAAATAATTCATGACACGTGTTAAAGCAAATAACATAAATGCACTAACAACCAATCCATCAATTACGAGTAACTGCACAAACGAGCTATCAATAAAGTTATAGTTACTTGAAAAATTACCGAAGATGTCCATGGTTGTAAATGAAATTGGTCGACCTAATAAGGAAACTCCGAAGTTTCGGAATCCTTGAACACTCAGTCTTAGACGATTATGTGTAAATTGGTCAACAAGATGGAATAAATCACCAGTTGAATAGAAACAGAAATAGAGGATTATAGCCAATGCTATAATAACACCATATTTGGCAAGATTTGCTGTTATAACATTACTATCTATGAAATCAAATTTAAAGACCTTAAGACTAATAAAAACATAAGTCAAAATCAAGAGACTTAGATAAAGTGGACTTGAGGTTGAGGTCTGTTGGTACATATAAAACGTAGCAAATAGTAGAGCTAACAACTCTATATAAGTAACCTTCTTTCCTCTAAACATAAGATAACTACATAGGGCAAAAAACATACGTTGAGAAGCAAAGGAAACATAGTTAAATCCTAAACTATAACGATAACCACTATCAGCACTCATCAACATATTAGAAATAATGCCCATCTTACTAGCTAGAATAGTTACAAACAGCACTAAAAAGGTGGCGAAGGAGAAAGTCCCTAATAACTTCTTGAACTCTATATCCCTAGCTGAAAAAACCAACAGTAAAACGTTTAAATCAGGAAGACCATCTCGATTTTTTGACACAATTAACATGGTCAAGGTAAATAATAGGAAAATTATTAATTCCTTCAAGTGGTATCTGAAATAATTTATGGTATCAGGAAGATTAATGAGTTCCTTTATCGTAATCATAACTATTGTAAAATATAGCAAGATACGATAGAGTGACAAAAAACCATCCACCCTTACAAAATAAGTTGTAGTTACCAGAGATGCAAATAATACCCAAATAAAAAGAGTAAATAAATAGATTTTCTCTGAGATAAAGCGACTGCTATTCACAAGTACTTTCCATACCTTTCAATTATTCTTATAAATGTTGTAATAACATCTGTATTTTTTTAAGATAAATCAGAACAACATACATTCGACATTTCAACAACAGTTTTATGAGTGGATTCAATGCAGAAGAATCATTCTTTATAAAATCCTCTATCTCTCGTCTTTCACATGTATCTTTAACGAGCTTAACTTTTCTATTTACAGATAAATTCTGTTTCGTTATATTGTAGATGTTACTCATCAGTATTCTTGCTTTTACAGTATTAACAAGCACTGAACTATCCAAATTCCAGTCAGAAAGTAGATTATCAACCATCTTCAATTCTTGAAGCTGATACTGAAGACGTTTGGGGTTATAGCCCGACATGGCGGAACCTTTTCTACCAATGACATAAACATAGTAGGAATCTTGAGAAAGATAAATCTTTTTGACTTCACGATAAAGATCAAGATTAAAGCGGACATCTTCACCTAACTCATACTGCTCAAAAGAAAGGTTATTTTCAAGAAGAAATTCTCTGCGATATATCTTATTCCAAACTGTGTAAAGCATATCCGATAGGAAAAGTTCTTTAAATATCTTGATAAAACCATCCTTGTCGTAATTCCCTTTAAATGGAAGTGACTTTTCAGTACGATGCTTCTCAGTTAAATCTTCCTCAAAAGAATTGTAATAACTAAAAACAGCCAAATCCAAATCTAACACTAGCTTATCAGCAAAATCAGCAAAGAGATTACCAACAAGATAATCATCACTATCAACGAAGTAGATAAACTCTCCCCTGGCTTTGGACAAGCCAAAATTACGTGCCGAACCAACACCGTGGTTCTCAATATGATAGACTGAGATATTTGAGTACTCGTTAGCATAAGTATCGCAAACACTGCCACTACTATCCGTAGACCCATTGTCTACCACTATAATTTCCAAGTCATCATAGTTCTGAGAAATAATACTTTTTAAACAACGGTGAATATATTTCTCAACATTATAAACTGGAATAATAACAGAATATTTCAAAATAGACTCCTAAATCATATCAGAAAATGTTTTGAATACTGAAAGCCAGTTTTAATACTTTAAGTCTAAACAGTATATATTTTAACTTATTTGGTTGATTTTTCATTTGAGAAAGAGAAACACTATTCTTAAGTAACTCTTGTTTCACTTGATTAGTAATATCTATATATTTTTTATCTAATTTAGATTTATATAAACTTGCCAAGATATGAATCAAGCCATTCACATAATATAGCTGTGAAATTTGTAATTCTTCTTGATTTAATCGTGAACGAACAAAATCAGAATAGAAAATATCTTTATAAAATTCAAACATATCACTAAACTTCCGCTCATTCCAAGACTGTGTAATGGAATCAGGATTATCAATTAAATAGTGATAATACTTTTGATTGGTAGCAAAGACATTCTCAGCTGAAAGAAAAAGCTTGTAATTCGTTCCCAAGTCTTCATAATATTTTCCTTTTGGAAAAGAAATATTATTATCAATAAATAGAGACTTTTTATATATTTTGTCGTTGGCAAAACCTGTGATATAACTATGCTTGAGCATTTGGACAAAAGCATCTTTACCTTCAAACACTTGAGTTACTAATGGATCTGAAACTATAGGATCTTCTTCACCCTTCACAAACTCACGGTTAAAAGAAACGATATCAAACTCTTGGGATTCCAACACCTCTGCTAATTCTTTAAATGTTTGTGGTTCAAGCCAGTCATCAGAATCAGGGAAATAAACATAGTCACCCTTAGCATGTGAAATACCAGTATTGCGAGCTTCAGAAAGCCCACCATTCTCCTTATGAATAACTGAGATAAAGTCATACGATTTAACATAGTCATCACAAATCTTAGGAGAATTATCAGTACTTCCATCATCTACAAGTAAGATGTCATAGTTCTTCCACTCTTGAATAAGGATACTCTCAATACAACGTTTTAAATACTTTTCGACATTATAAACTGGAATGACAACAGTTAAAAGTGGTTTCATGGATTCTTCACCTTAATTTTTATTTTATGTTAAATCTTCACCACCCTTATTCAACCAGGTAACAGCATTAAAATAGCGGTGGTAGGTTTTTAAATCAATTCCAACATGTCCTTGCTTCTCTGCTGATTTAAAGTGGACCAATGAAGGTAGGTCACTGTAATTCTTCGAAGAGAAAATCACCTTACTCTTGTATGGAAGTTCTTCAAACTCTTTCATCAGCTCGTAAGTACAGGCATCATTATCATTGAACTTGAAATACAAATTATCCCAATGTATTCTTTCTAAACGACGATTCCATTTTTGAGTTGCTTCTTCTTCATCAGCATAATGCAGGAAATGAAGTTCAATATCATCAAGAAGTGCTAGAGGATAGGCATTATCAAAGTCTTTGATGTATTTCGATTCCTTAACAAATGTCAAAGGAATATTACCACTCAAATAGTGTTTTAAATTCTTTAGCATCTTGATGTAATCAGGAGAAAAGACAAACATCCCTACAAATGGAGTTTGATAAGGTAAGCCCAATTCCTGATAGACTTTTCCAGCCCAACAATTATCACAAATGATCGTAAAATTTTTATTCTTAAGTCTTCGTCTAGGAATAAAATTAATAATTGGATAAACGATTGGTTATAATTTATTTTTTAGTGTTTCACTGTTCATATTAGTACTTCTTAGAACTTCTTTTTATTTCTTATATAGCTCTGAGAAATTACGAATATAACTTTGTAATGAGAAGAGTTCTTTTTGGCGTTTAACAGAGGCCTTGCCAAATTGCTCTCTCTTCTCAGTGTTATCAGCCAATTCTTGGATGGTCTTAGACAATTCTGCATGCTGATTTGGTGTGGCAAGAAGGCCGTTTTCGCCTTCTTTAACCATTTCACAGACACCACCATGACGGTAGCCGACTACAGGTTTGCCACAAGCCATTGATTCGAGAACTACAGTTGGTAGAGGATCTGGATTGGTACTTGGCAAGACAAAGATATCAAACATATTATAGAGCTCTGTCGTCTTGCTATAATAATCGATGCGCTTAATTTGTCCAGCTACTGGTGAGTCTGATATTGCCTTTTCCAACTCATCAACACGCCACTCTTCACCTTCAAAAGCACTCCCTGCCAGAAAGGCTATTGCTTTTGGATTAGCCTTTAAGATTGGAGTCACTGCTTCCAAGAAATCGCCTTGACCTTTCCAAGCATTCACTCGACCAACCATTCCGATAACAAAGGCATCCTGTGCAATACCAAACAGGTCACGAACTGCGCTGGCGTCCATTTCATGATAGACGGCATTGTCAACACCATTATAGATGACCTGAACTTGGTCATTTTTTACAAAGCGAGACTGCTTCACGTGGTTGGCCACAGCATTTGAAACTGTCACAATCGTATCAGCATAACGCCCCATCAAAAAGTTGATGAAATCAGAGATTGCTTTTGGTTTGACGATAATCTCGTGAACATGCCAAATCAAAGGAAGTTTCAACTTACGTTTGAGATAAATTCCCTCAAGTACCGCAGTCGTATTATTGTGAATAAGAGTAATGCCATTTTCCTTAGCATATTTAGCAATTTGCTTTGAATAACGATTATAAGAGCCAAAATACTCAAGAATTCCCTTAGGATTAAAATACTTCCGGCGCAAGATTGGATAATCGATAACTTTTACCTTAGCACCAACCTTTTCCAATGCACCCACTAAGACGCCATCGTTGGGCAAGATGACATGAGCCTCAAAGGCTTCTTTATCCAATCCTTTAATAAGCTCCAACAAAACCTTATCAGCACCATACATTTCGGCACCAGCGTGAAGATATAAAATTTTCTGCATTTCTATCCTTTAAATACTTTCTCGTAGTCTGTAACAATTTTTTCCCAAGTAAAGGCTTCTTCGATACGTTTACTTGATTTTTGATTGAGGTCTGCGATAGCTTGTTCATCCAATTGTTCAGCTTGATTAATGACACTTGCCAATTGGTCTTTTTTCCAATAGAGAGCACCATCTTCACCGACTTCACGGTTAAAGCCAACATCCAACAAGAGATTGAGCTTAGTTGACTCAAGTGCCTCAAGAAGTGATGGATTGGTTCCACCTACCTCATGACCATGGAAATAAGCAAAGGCATTCTCACGAATGTACTTGAGCAATTCTTGGTCATAAACAGTTCCGACAAACTTCACACGAGAATCCTTGTCAAAACCAGTTTCCTGGCTCAACTTGTCGTAAAATTTGTTTTCTTCAACATTGGTAATGAGAACAAAATCCTTGTCGGAGTTAGATGCCATAAAACCACGAATCATAGCCTCATAGTTATTTTCAGGCACAAAACGTCCTACAACAAGATAATAATTGTTTTCAATAACACCCTTTTCGAAGTACCATGTGCGTACCTTATTATCAACCTTAGTCAATCGAGATTTAGTTGTATCAGTTCCATAGGCAATATAGGTTGTTTGAGGACGATACTTCGCATAATCATTTTGAATATAAGATTCAATGTTTTTACTATCACAAATCAAGAAATCTGCATGTTTAACCATGAGTTGCTCTGAAATTTTCCAATACTTACGAACCGGAAGACTCCACTTTGCACGAAGCCATTCATGACCATCCGGGTTAACCATAAGGGTACCACCGATAGCCTTGATTTTCTTTTTAATACCTGAGATAAATGGACCAATTCGGCAGGCCAAAACATAGAAGATTGGTGCTTGATCATTATTTTCCTTAGCAATCTCAATGGCCTTATTAAGAGCTGCGATGTCATAAGCGATGGCACGTGCAGGCCCGATATTTGGGACGTCAATATTGTAGCATTTAGCACCGTTATGTTCGAAAGAATCTGATGTAATTCCTGATTTAGCAGAATTTTCACGCATACAAGCTACATAATATTGAATATCTTTGTCTTGTTGGAACTCTGTTAACTTCTCAACAAAGGTCTCAAATCCACCATATTTTGCTGGAATTCCCTTAGAACCAACAATATAAACTGTTTTTGTCATTTAATCACCATTAAAAGAAATGGAGAAAGCCATCACTTTGCTCCATCCTTCATTACTACTACTTTAATTGTTTTCAATAAGATTTTGATATCGCGCCAGATTGTCCATCCGTCCATATAAGCAACGTCTAGTTTTACAACTTCATCAAAATCAGTAATTTCACTTCGACCACTTACTTGCCAAAGACCAGTAATACCTGGTTTAAAGCTGAGGCGACGTTTTTGTTCCGGTGTATAAGATTCGTACTCATCCAAGGTTGGTGGACGTGTTCCTACCAAGCTCATATCACCTTTTAGAACATTCCAAAATTGTGGAAGTTCATCAAGACTCGTTTTACGAATGAAATGTCCAATTTTGGTAATACGTGGATCATTGTCCATCTTAAACATACCACCAGACATTTGATTCTGTGCCATCAAATTCTTCTTGATTTCTTCCGCATCAACACGCATAGAACGGAATTTATAAAACTTGAAGATACGTCCATTTTCTCCCACACGATCTTGAGCAAAAATAGCTGGTCCTCCATCTTTACGAATAAGAGGATAAAGGAAGATTCCAACAATACCACAGAGCATCAAACCAACTAGAGCTCCACAGATATCGAGGAAGCGTTTCGCCAAGATATCTCCATAGCTATAAAAATGCGTAGAAAACGTAACAACTTTGAAAGGACCCAATTGTTGGATACGTTTTTCACCCTGACTCATAAATTCAAGGGCATTCAAATTAATGGATACTGGGATTCCCATAAGTTCAAATGGAGACGCATAATCCCAAATCTTGTACTGCTCACTTGGCAGATTAATCAAAACTTGGTCTACTACTGAGTGTGTCGCATATTCAATCAAATTTTCAGGTTTAACACTCTTGATAAATGGATCAGAGAAATAAGGATTATCCAAGACACAAACTGCTGTAATCCTACCATCCATATTGTCCTTCATACGAGATAAAACATTATCAAGACGTGCCTGATCAGAAATCAAAAGAATATTCTTGTTACTTTTACGACGTGTATAGATAGAAGAGCGGAAATACTTAAGAACAGTATTTGTAACGTATAAGAGAACACCTGAAATCAGAGTAACATAAAGAAGTCCGCGACGTGAGATAGAAAAACTTCCATCTGCAAAAAACGAGAGGAAAGTTGCAATTAGAGCAAATATGAAACAATATTTGACAGTTGCAATGAGTTCATCCAAGTAGCCTCTATACTTAAGATTTTCATAATAACTACTGATATAGTAAGACACTACATGTACGACACCTAAAAGGACAATGCTTCCTTGGGTAATCTCTGTATATGGTATTTTACTAGCTACCATGGCTGCGAAAACAACCACAACCAACTGTATAATACCAATTTCAATGCGACGAATTTCTTGTTTTTCTTTCACTCTAAACCCCTTTTTAATCTGTTAAGGTATAAGGAGCCGCATCATCCCCATTAATGCTATCCTTTTCTACGACGATGTGCTCTTGAATGACCTTCTTTTTGGTCTGATTTTTTCCCGTACTCACCATATGATCCGTAAGAACCATATGATCCATATTTATCAACTGTCATGTCAACTTTATTAAGGACGACACCTAAGAACTGTGAACCACTTTGTTCCAATTGTTCAACGGCCTTAGTAACGAAACGACGTTTAATTTTTCCAGCTGCTGTAACCAAAAGACTGGCATCAGCCTGATGGGCAATAATAACAGCATCAATGACCAAACCAATTGGTGGCGTATCAATGATGACATAATCATAACGACTACGAGCAACTTCCATCAAATGTCTAAAATTGTCATTTTGCAAAAGACTTGTTGGATTAGGTGGTACAGGACCAGATGCAATGACATCCAAACCTGAAATATCAGTTTGACAAATCGTTTCATTTAGATCAGCATTTCCAGAAAGGAAATTTGAAAGGCCTTTATAAGGCTCATTTGATTTAAATGTACCTGACAAAACAGAGTTACGGGTATCCGCATCAATGAGAAGTGTTCGGAGCCCAACACTAGCAAATGAAATCGCCAAGTTAACAGATGTCGTTGATTTTCCTTCACCAGCTTCAACAGAGCTAACCGCAATCACTTTCATCTGAGCACCAGAAAATTGAATATTTGTGCGAATGGCATTGTAATACTCTTCTGTTTGTTTGGCAAAGTTTTCTTTAGATTTTACTAACTTTAATAGAGGCATTTCTTCTCCTTAAATTTTATCTGTATCAGGGACAATTCCAAGAAGTGTCATTCCAAGGGCATCTTCCACATCTTCTGGACGGCGAATACGATCATCTAGGATTTCACGTACCAACACACCAACCACTGCAAGGAATCCTCCAAGCACTGCTCCAAGAAGCACATTACGTTTGATATTTGGTGAAGATGGTGACTCTGGCAATTTAGCTTCTTCAAGCGTTGTGACATCTTCAACTTTTGTCACGTTCTTGATTTTTTCTGAAGCAACTTCACGAACCTTATTGGCAAGTGTTTGCGCATCTTGACCAGTTTTAGCATTAACAGAAATTGAAATAAGACGAGTATCAGTAGGAATATTAACTGAAATCATTTTAGCAAGTTCTGCTTCTGTCATATTCAATTTTTCATCTTTGATAACTTCTGACAAGACATCGTTTGATGTAATAATTTCTTTGTAGTCTTTTGTCAAAAATGTACCGGCCTGCAAATCTTGAGCAGAAAGGTTTTTGCCATCATTAGCTTGATTAACCACATAAATACGTGTAGACGATGTATATGTTGGCTGAATGAGGAAGTAAGTTCCCAAGAAGGCAAAGACAGCGACATAAAAGGCTGTAAATAAAATAAATACTTTTTTAGTCCAAAGTTTTTGCAATAGTGCAAGTACATCGATTTCAACACGCTTCGTGTTTTCCTGAGTCATAGTTTCTCCTATATATATTGATTTTCAAGTAGTGTTTGTGGATTTTCGATAAAAAGGTTACGAGCACGTCTCGTTCCGTAAGTCTTCTCGATAATAGCGTAAGCATCTTTCATAAATGGTGGTCTTGGACCAAGATTATGCATGTCACTAGCAACCATATGAACCAAATTTTTCTCCAAGAAATAACGAACACGTTTTTTTCTTACTTTATCTTTATCTCCAAAGAGCTTTGGTTTTAGAACATGTGAGCTATTAACTTGAGTATAGCACCCCATGTTGATGATTTCTCGAACACGGTCAGCATTTTCTTCGAGGGCATCATAGCGCTCAATATGAGCAACAATAGGCGTTACCCCCGCTCGCAAAACATTACTAAGCCCACTATGAATTTCTTTCCAAGATGTGCGAGCACTAAACTCAATCAAAGCAAATTGAGTGTTGTGCATACGCGGAATAAGATTCTTTTCAAGTTTCTCCACAATGTCTGAGGTGTAATAAAGTTCACCACCATAATAAATAGTTAAGTCTGGATAAAGTGCTTCTGCTTCTGCTTTCACCTTAGAAAAGTTGGCAAAAATTTTATCCTCTGGAGTCTCAAACATCCCCTTACGACGGTGAGATGTTGAAACAATCTTACGTACCCCTTGGGCGTAGCTTTCACCAATAAGGTCTAAACTTTCTTCTAAAGTTTTAGGACCATCATCAACATCAAAAACAATATGTGAGTGAACGTCAATCACTTATTTTTCCTCCATCAGATTTTTGATAGCTTGAGAGGCACTTGCCACACTCGAATCATCTAGTTTCATCATGTAAAGACTAGAATTTGGCATAGCATAAGAGGTCAATTGACCAGTAGAACCAGTACCAGTTACTGCTTGAGACGTTACTGTAAATTTAGAGCCTGAATCAAGTTGTGTATTAGCCAAATCATTAATGGTATCCAAAGACATATTTGTCTGAACAGAGTCTTGGAGATTATTAACGATTGAAGTAAAGTTTGATACAGATTTTAGAGAAGCCAACTTGTTTACAATCGCAGAAATAACTTTCTCCTGATTTTTACCACGGTCATTATCTCCGCCATCTAAACTATAGCGTTCACGAACAAATCCAAGTGCTTGCTCTGAATTCATTTGGATATCACCAACAGGGAAATCAAACTTCCCATGAAGACTTGTGAAAGCTTGATCATTATGGACTGTCACACCACCAAGTTGGTCAATCAACTTAAGGAAAGATGTGAAATTAATTCGTGCATAGTAATCAATCTTAATACCATATAGATTTTCCAGAGTTTGTTCAGATGTTTCAACGCCATAAATACCTGCGTGGGTTAATTTATCATACTGGTCTGCACCACCACCAGGAATCTTAACGTATGCATCACGTGGAGTAGTCGTCAAGAGAATCTTATGTGTATTCATGTTTACTGTCATAATGATATTGACATCTGAACGTGACACTGTTGAAATCGAACCATAGGTATCAATACCACTAATATAAATATTGAAGACTTTTGAATCTACTTGTTTTGCAGAGTTGCTATTCTTCTTTTTAATTTTATAAGTATAAATTGTTTTTAGATTTGAAGCATAATTACTATCGACAGACTCTAATAGGCTAGCATAAGAGCCACTCAAGACCATAGCTTTAGATTTGCCAGACTTAAGATTATCATAAGCTTCTTGATATGAGGCAACATCATCAACTTTAACATCAACTTTTTTATCTTTTTTGAGAGCTGACATCAAGGTCTCGATATTGTTCTTATCAACCTTAGTAGGTGCCTGTACGCTAGTAAGCTGGCTCACATCTTTGATGTCACTTTCCTTAGGAACCACGATGCTCATTTCCACTTCAGAAAATGCTGCCGTCTGATTCATACGGTTAGTGATGTCAATCATTTGTTTAAAACCAAAAATACCAACCAGAGAAACTAGCGAGAAGATAACCAGTACAACCGTTGTCACTAGTGGTGATTTCTTAGTCTTCTGAAGGAAGATGCTAATAGCAAGAACTACCAACAAACCAATGGTGATAATGATGTTCAAAAACCTAAAGGATAGGAAATTATAATTGAACATGGTGAATAATAAGACCAATGCTAAAATAGCATACAGAATGGTCAACCCAACGTTGACCATCCCCCACGATCTATTACTCGTACGTTTTTGCTTACGATTCGTACGCGAACTCATATAAATTGCTCCTATAAATTAAAATTAGACATTTCCCATTATTATTATAACATTACTATAACTTCATTTCAATTGTCATTCTTTTTAAAAAAGAAGAAACCGTTTTTCATTATGATATCTAGCATTTAATTTCTATCATTTTTTATAATATTGTAAACTTATTTTCACATTTTTAGTGGTTGAACCTTAAATTGTCGGATATTTACCTATTTATTACAAGTATTTTTCTTCCAAATATTTTTATTTTTTTCTAGTAGTTTGAAAATTTTTAACCTATTGTTTCTTCGAGTAGATATTAGTTACAACACAAAAGGACGACCTAATGGCGTCCTTTTACAAATTAGTCTGCAATAAGTGTTTCAAGACCAACTTTCATCATGTCAGTGAAAGTGTTTTGACGTTCCTCAGCTGTAGTGTCTTCATCTGGATTGACCAAACTATCAGAAATAGTCATGATGGCAAGAGCATCTACTTGGTGTTGGGCTGCAAGGTAGTAAAGTGCTGCTGCTTCCATTTCAACAGCCTTCACTCCCCACTTACCAAGCTCAATGTTTTTTTCGAAATAATTTGAATAGAAAACATCAGATGACAAGACATTACCAACATGTGTTGTCATACCAAGGTCTTTGGCAATGTGATAAGCCTTATCCAAGAGATTGAAACTTGCAATTTGTGGGAAATCGTATTGTGGCCAATCATTACGGATAATGTTAGAGTTTGTCGCTGCGGCCTGTGCTAGAACTAACTCACGAACGTGAACATCCTCGTTCAATGAACCAGCAGTACCCACACGAATCAATTTTTTAACACCATAGTCAACGATAAGCTCACGCGCATAAATAGAGATCGATGGCATCCCCATTCCTGTTCCCATTACTGAGACACGTTCACCTTTGTATGTTCCTGTGTAACCAAACATGTTACGAACCTCATTGAAACATACAGCGTCTTCGAGGAAATTCTCGGCAATGAATTTCGCACGTAAAGGATCTCCAGGTAGGAGAATTTTATCAGCAATTTCACCTTGCTTAGCAGCAATATGGATAGACATAATATAAGATACCAAGGGCGTTAAAGAGGCAAAGTAAAAATAGGAAATCCGACAAAGATGCTTCGCATCTAGGAGGATTTATCTTTTTTACACAGCCTCTAGCCCGGGTTCAGTTTCAAACCCGAACTACCCTTCCTTTCATTTTTTATATACAGGATAGGCGACAGAGAACAAAGTAATAATAGGAAACTGACGACGCAATATAAATGCTAGACAGTTTATCTTTTTACTTCGTTCTCCGCCCGTATTCAATTTAGTGAATACAGTTAACCCGTCCTTTCTATTTTTTGATGGTAAAAGAGCAACCTGAACACACTATCTACCATTCTTAATTTTTATTTTTAAATAATTTATCTACTATTATATAGTTGATAAATAATTACTTTTTTTAAGTGGATTAAGCTTGAGTCAATGAATCAAGAAAATCATATAACTTCTTGTTCATTTCTGAATAATCGTTGGTACGCAATTGTTCAGGTGTTTGAACAAACGGTAACTCCTTATTTTGCTTACGCAAATGTTCTTCGCCATCTGCAGCTATGAGCAAATCAATGGCTTGGGAATCAAACTCTAGGTGTGCTTGGAAGGCATAGTGTTTAGGACTAAAGCGAATAATTTGACGTGGACAACCTTGACTAGTAGCAAGAACAACTGCATTATCAGTCAATCCAGGCATATCACCATGCCAGTGGCCAGTATTGAGAGTTGTGCCAAAACCTTTGACATGCTCATCAGCTAATCCATCATCCGTAAGTGTTATTGGAAACACACCAATTTCGCGTTCTGGACTATGCTCATACTTACCACCATAGGCTACAGACAGAAGCTGAGCTCCCAAACATACACCAACAATATAGATATCAGCAGCAATTGCTTTTTGCATAAATGCAATCTCAGCATTTGGGTCATAATAAGGAAAGGTCTGACGATCCTCATCAGGTGACTGAGGACCACCCATCACAATTAGAAAATCAATACCTTCAACGGTTTCAGGAAGGACCTCTTCCTCATATACCTTGGTTGATGTGATATTATGCCCACGGTCTTGAGCCCATTTTAAATAGGCTCCTGGAACTTCAAACGTTTCGTGTAAGATAAAATGAATATTCATTGTTTTTTCTTCCATCTATTATTAATTATCCTTGATAGTAGACCCGCTAAGATTAGAGGAACTGCTACCAGCCCTCCTTGACCGGTAAAACCTAGAACTAAGGCTATTCCCGTCAGAGGAGCATCCAAAGTTGTTACTAAAAAAATGGTTGCGCCAAGTAACATTCCTAGATTAGGATTTAGGGACAAACCAAAAGTCTCAAGACACCTTGTTAATAAGAAACCCGATCCGACACCTAAAGTAAACGAAGGCGTCAGTGTCCCTCCATAAGTACCTGACCATAGCAACAAGCACACAATAAGCCCTTTGATTACCAGCAAAATCGGAAGGTATTCCGAAGTTCCTCCAGAGAACATCCATTGTGCTAGAACCTGACCATTTCCCATGATTATAGGATAGAAAGCTACAATACCACCTAATATTATAAAAGAGACGGGCATGGTCCAGAGAATATGTTTATCTGTTATACGACTTTTACTCGCCTTTTTAGCTAAAACTTTAAATATAAGAGCAAGCGGAGTTACAAACAGCGTCAAAACAAGAATCTGTATCAAACTAGTAGGATGTAAGCTTACTTTATCAACTAAATATATAGCTTTCCCACCAACAATTGGACGAGCACAATAAGCTGACAAATAGGTTGTCACAAGAATGATACCAATGTTTTTCAGTTTCCAAGCAACTCCCAAAGTTTCCAAAACAAACAGTATACTGGCAAAGGGAACTTGGTAAACCGCAGCTAAACCTGCTCCTGCACCACATGCAATCATGAGTTGTCTTTCAGGAATTTCTAAACCCAGTTTTTTTGATAAACTGCCAGCACATAAGGCACCTAATTCTCGTGGAGCTGCTTCCTTGCCTACTGAAGCACCTGCTCCAACGATTGCTACTTGCACCAAAGCATGTAGACTTTGGCCAAGAAAATTTGGACTCTTCTTGCCAACGAGTTGCTTAGCCTTTCTAATGGAAAGAAGGGAGACTCGACGCTGAAGGAAATACCAAAAGATGCTAGCTAAGACACCAGCTACCACTATAACTACGAAGCGTCGATAAGCACTTACAGAATTAAATTGTAACAAGAGATCTGTCGTATCATTGCCAAAAGTAAGAAATTTTATAAAATCTAAAAGATAGTGGCAAAGAATACCAATCAGACCAGAAGCTATTCCGGTTGTCAAAACAGCCAAACTTAACCTAATCGACTTGGGGAGCCAAGTCAAACTCTTTCTCTCTTTACTACCCATATATTAGAGTATGGCTAAAATTGCTTTAACCAACTTTTCCTACTGTCTTTAGAGTAGGGTCAATCCCTTCTTTGTTTTTATTTCATAGTAAGGCAATCTCGTGCTGAATTAGAAAAACTAAAACTAGCTTTCATTCTTTGACCTTTTTAACTATATTCTAGTCTTAATGATTTTGTTCTATGTTATAAGTAGTTTATCTCTGAATGACCTAAAGTTGTTCTTAACAAAGCAAGTGGCAAACTGTAAATTGTTTTATTATATTGCGACACCATTTCATTGTAGTATAATTTTTGATTAGCAACAAGTACTTCTGACTCTTTAATCTCAGCAATCAAATCCTTTATACTTTGATCAGCTGTAATATTTGTATCTCTTTCGATTTTCTCTATAATTTTATTCTTCGTTTCCTCTAGTTTAGTAGAGTATTCATGTTTAGAAAAATTGCCAGACTCACCGTAAGACTTCCGCTTAGATTCTGAATGATTAGCTTTGTTTTCATCGTTAGTCAAATTGTTGACAGACTTTTTTTCCTCTAACAATTCTGAAACATTTTTTCTAACAGACATTTTTAACTCATGGTCTACAATCTTATCAGTCAGTTCTCGCAGTTGTACAATCAATTTTTCCACATACTGCTCTTTAATTTCAATTGCACTGTATGATGATTTAATTGACTCTTTTAAGTTAACAACTTTATGGTATTGAAATAGAAACACTATTATGATATAGCTTAAAACTGCAAATACGATAGATGCTCCTTGAAATGGTTCATAATCTATCTCACTACCACTTGTATCTATAGCAGAAAATATAACCAACCAAACCATGGTCAGGAAAGCAATTATAAAAACTCCACGAATGATACGAAATAATGGATTACTCATTAAGTTTGACATCAATTATTCCTTTTTAAAGTTCAGCTAGAATAGCTTTCAGTAAGCCTTTGAAATCCCCTTTAACACGTTCTGTCACTTCCACAACTTCTTCGTGATTGAGTTCTTCTTGGAAACCAGCCGCAAAGTTGGTAATACATGAAATACCAAGAACTTTCAAACCAGAATGTGCTGCAACAATGACTTCAGGGACAGTTGACATCCCAACAGCATCTGCACCAAGAGTCTTATAAGCACGAATTTCAGCTGGAGTTTCGTAAGTTGGACCAGTCACACCGATATAGACACCATCATCTAATTTAATGCCCAATTTGTCAGCAACTCGATGTGCAGTCTCACGGTATTCTGGAGTATACGATTTAGACATATCAGGGAAACGAGGACCAAAATCATCCAAGTTTTCACCAATCAATGGGTTTTGACCAGTCATGTTGATGTGGTCAGTGATGGCCATCAAAGTGCCTGGACCAAAGCCGATACCACCTGCTGCATTGGTTACAACAACTCCTTCGCATCCAAGAGCTTTCATAACACGTACAGGGAAAGTAACTACTTCAAGCGGATTTCCTTCATAAAAATGGAAACGTCCTTGAAGAGCTAAAACCTTACGTCCAGACAAAGTTCCATAAACAAGTTTTCCAGCATGACCGACAACCGTTGACTGTCCCCAGTTTGGAATATCCGCATAGTCAATGACAACTGCGTCTTCAACTTCTTCAGCCAACCCGCCAAGTCCAGAACCCAAAATTAAACCAAACTCAGGTTTTTCAATTCCTTTGCTTTCCAAAAATGCTTGAGTAACTCTAATTTTTTCAAGTAGCGACATGTTAATTCTCCCTTAATTTTATTTCATTCTTAAAAAGTGACCAATTTTTGAAAATGTTCTTGCATTTCGAATGGTTATATAAGGATAAAAAGGTGCTTTCAATAGCTTCTTATGATAAGCCGTTTGGTTATAGCTTGATTTATCAAATTTACCCCAGTAGATCCCAAGTTGACCAAGATGAATAATTTCATCTCCCAACTCTAAAGACTCAATAACATTCCTCATTTCGTTCTTATCAAGTCTTTCAGTATATAAGAGCACATCTTTTCTATAGAAATCATCTTCCCACCACTTAGGTAAAGATGCCACTTCATTTTGGTAATCTTCTAGAGTAAAAAGAGAAAACACCTTAATAAATGGATAAGTCTTATTAAGAAATCTCTCTAAAACTAAGAGGAGTTCCACTTTCATCAAGGATGAATCGAAGAAAAAATTTCCACTATTTATATAGGAAGAAACATTTGACATCCCAAGTTCTTTTAACTCATGACAAAATTCTTCCATGACTACCTTGTGACGACCACCAACGTTTATCCCACGAACCAAAAATGCATAGCGCTTCATTTTAGACAAGTTTATCCAAGAAGCTTTCACCAATCATGGCTTTATCTACACCAAAGTTTTCAGCGACAGTTGCTGAGATGTCAGAGAAATGACCTACTGGAATAAGTCCATTTCCTTTGAATGATGGGCTATAAGCCAAGAAAGGAATATATTCACGAGTATGGTCTGTACCTGCATAAGTTGGATCATTTCCGTGGTCTGCTGTAATCATCAAGAGATCATCTTCACGCATGGCAGCAATGATTTCAGGCAAACGTTGGTCAAATTCGTGCAAACAATCACGATATCCATGTGGATCACGACGGTGTCCATAAAGGGCATCGAAGTCTACCAAGTTTGTGAATGAGAAGCCATGTTTGAAATCTTCAGAAGTCATAGCTTTAATCAAATTATCAATACCATGGCTATTTGATTTGTTGTGGCCCATATCGTGGTTAATACCAGCTCCGTTGAAAATATCATTGATTTTACCAACGGCATAAGTATCAATACCAGCTTCATTCAATTTATCCAAAACAGTGGGTGCAAATGGTGAAACAGCCAAATCTCGACGATTAGATGTACGAGTGAAGTTTCCAGGCTCACCAACGTAAGGACGAGCAATGATACGCCCTAGAAGAGCTGGACGCTCAAGGGTAATTGAACGCGCATATTCACAAATACGATACAACTCATCCAATGGAATAATATCTTCGTGTGCAGCAATTTGAAGAACTGGGTCAGCTGAAGTATAAATAATCAATTCACCAGTTTCCATTTGACGAGGTCCAAAGTCTTCAATAACAGCTGTACCTGAGTATGGTTTATTAGCTTCACGAATGACTTTACGACCTGAGAATTCCTCAATTTTAGTGAGAATTTCTTCTGGGAATCCGTTCCAGAAGGTATCAAAAGGTTCAGTAATATTGAGACCCATGATTTCCCAGTGACCAGTCATCGTATCCTTACCAAGAGAAACTTCCTGCAATTTTGTTGCATAACCAGTTGGGTTACTTTCTGCTGATACTGTTTTCAAAGGTGTTTCACGAGGAATATTTCCTAGACCAAGCTTAGCCATATTTGGCACATTCAATCCTACTGATTTAGAGATATGACCAAGGGTATCTGAAGCACCATCTGGCACACCTGCATTGACAAAGTCATTGGCATCTGGAGCAGCACCAATTCCTACTGAATCAAGAACGACTAAATGCATTCGGTTAAATTTGGACATAACAACACCACAAAGAGATAAAATCTTTTCGAAATTACCTCTTGCCTTTCTATATTATTTAATAGTTTGACAAAAATTAATTAGTTTTCCTCATTAAAAGTGAGGGGAAATCAAAATTGGACTAGGCCTTGACTTCAACAACCTTAACACCGTCTTTTCCTGCAACGATGACTTTGTTAACCATACCATTGAACAATCCATGATCGACAACACCTGTCATAGCTTTTAGTTCTTCACCAAGAGCTACTGGATTTTCAATCTTACCTAAATCAAGATCGATGATATAGTTCTTCATATCTGTAACAAAGCGATTACCTTCCTCCGTAAGTCGGAATGATGGCTTATAGCCCTTCGAATCAAAGACACGATAGAGACGATCAGCACCATATTGAACCACTTCAACTGGTAATTTGAAAGCACCTAATTGATTAACCATTTTTGACTCATCAACTACCCAGATATATTCTTTCGTAGGTGTAGCGACGATTTTTTCCATCAGAAGGGCACCACCGCCACCTTTAATCCCATTGAGTTGAGGGTCTACTTCGTCGGCGCCATCAACAGTAACATCAATACTGTCAATATCATCCACTGCCTTCAAAGGAATACCTAAGCCTTCAGCTTGTTTAGTGGTTTGACTTGATGTCGTTACTCCAACAACACTAAGGCCTTCTTCCTTAATACGACGGCCAATTTCCTCCACGAAGAAATAAGCTGTTGACCCTGTACCGAGTCCAACAACCATTCCATCTTCAACGTATTTGGCAGCGGTTACGCCAGCGATTTTCTTAAGTTCTTCCATGCTCGTCTCCTTGCATCTTTCTATAATAGTCGTTCAAAACAATTATAACATGTTTCAACAGTAAATAGAAATGATACGAGGGAGTAAAACCTAGCAAAAATAAAAACTAGATTCTATTTAGAATCTAGTTTTGATGGGGAACTAATTTAATAGCACCACTTAATCTTCTTTACGACGTTTGAAGAATCCTACAAAGGCTGCAAAAATCATTGAAAGAAGTCCAATAAATCCAGCATTGCTAGTGTGCTCACCAGTTTGTGGCAACTCAGCTTGAGGCACTACAGGAACTTCAGTATCTGGAGTTGGTGTAGTTGGCGGTGTCACTGGAGTTGGAGGAGTAACAGGTGTTGGTGGTGTTTGTGGAGTCGGTGGTGTTGGTGGTACCACGTGAGACTCTCTCTCAACGACATAGTTCTTGTGCCATACAACACTTGGTTTTTCAGGAGTTTTAGGTTCTACTGGTTTAGCAGGAACTTCAACTACTTTTGGTGTTGGTGGCGTTGGTGCCGTTGGACCTGTTGGTGGTGTTGGTGCTT
>NZ_LSIZ01000008.1:0-1149 GCF_001556505.1 Streptococcus sp. CCH8-H5
ATGATGGCTCAACTACCAAGTCAGTTGATGGCGTTGGTACCTACACAGTAGCAGCGGACGGTACTGTTACATTTGTACCAGAACCAAGTTTTACAGGAACAGCACCAGCGGTTACAGTCGTTCGTGAAGACAAGAACGGAACAAAAGCTTCAGCGACTTACACACCATCAGTAACACCAATCACAGTGACTCCTACAGACAAGGTTTCTGCGGATGTTCAAAACGTTCCTCAAACCCAAACACCAACCTTTGATTTGAGTAATGATAAGACTGCTGAAATCACAAGCAAGAAATTGGTGGATCCAGCAACTGGTCAACCAACTGATGAAACAACAGTGACAGTAGCAGGAGAAGGTAGCTATACTATCGACCCAACGACTGGAGCAGTAACATTTACGCCAGAAAAAGACTTTGTTGGTACTGCAAAAGGAGTAACTGTTCAGGCAACAGCTACTATTACAAATGCTAACGGTAAGACTGCAACCATTACTTCAGATGCGACCTACACACCAACTGTTGTAGCTGCTGTTCCAACAGCTCAACCAGCTACATCTAAAGATGTTCAAGGTGCAACGCAAACAGGGACACCAACCTTTGCAGGAACTACTGTCCAAGTAAACGGTGAAGATAAAGCTATTACAATCAAAGATAATAGCTACACGCTTTTGGATAATGATGGCAATGAAGTGACAAGTACACCAGCTTATGCTGCTGATGGTACAACTGAAATCGGTACTTACTCTATCGATTCAGCTACTGGTCAAGTCACTTTCACACCGACTGATAAATCATACACAGGTGTAGTAACACCGGCCAAGGTTCAAGCTGAAAGCTCAAACGGTATCAAGGTGGACACAACTTACACGCCTGAAATCGTACCGGTAACACCGACAGCAACACCAGCTGAAACAACTGATATTCAAGGTGCTACTCAAACTGGTAAACCTGAATTCAAGGGTGGAACAGTAACCGTTGATGGTGTTGAGAAAACAGTAGCTATCAATGAAGATGTTCCAGCGACATTTGACGATGGTTCAACGACTAAGACAGTTGACGGTGTTGGTACTTACACAGTAGCAGCAGACGGTACGGTGACATTTGTTCCTGAGAAATCATTTGTCGGAACTGCACCGGCTGTAACGGTTGTTC
>NZ_LSIZ01000080.1:0-276 GCF_001556505.1 Streptococcus sp. CCH8-H5
TTACAGTTTCAAGAGTCTTACCTTCTGAATCTTTAAGAACGAAGCTGAATTCGTTAGCTTTAAGCTCACGGCCTTCCAAACGTTTAGTAAAGTTGAATTCCACTTCAACTGGAACGTTGTTTACACGTTTTTCAGTTGGTTTGTTTGGTTTTTCGACTTTCTTAGTTGTTGGGTTGTAGTAATTAACTACTTGAGCCGCAGTGTTTTCGATATCTACACCACCAGGTACATCAGCTTTAACTGTTGTTGGGATGTCGAACTTGTAGTAACGTCCAA
>NZ_LSIZ01000081.1:0-43978 GCF_001556505.1 Streptococcus sp. CCH8-H5
ATAAGGAAAATCAAATGTTTGACATTATTCTAGTCGATGACGGTAGTGGAGCTGACTTTGCACCGTTATTTGCAATAGCGCAGAGTAACTATGCATGTCATTTGCAAAGACATGCTGATAATAAAGGAAAAGGTCGTGCTTTAAAAACGGCTATTTCATATACTTTGGACAATTTTCCTAATGCCAAAGGAATTGTGACGATTGATTCTGATGGTCAACACACCTACGAAGACATGATGAAATGTTTGGCTGAATTTTTGCAACATCCTGATAGTTTGGTGCTGGGTGTTAGAACATTTGAAAAATCTGTTCCTTTACGTAGTAAATTTGGAAATTTATTGACAAGAGACGTCTTGGGGGCTATGACAGGTGTGAACGTTTCTGATACGCAAACGGGGCTTCGTGTGATTCCTATGTCATGGTTGCCAAAACTCTTAACCGTGGAAGGTGAACGGTATGAATTTGAGATGAATATGTTACTTGAGGCAAAAGAGGACAATATTCCGATTTGTGAAGTTGGCATTGCAACGATTTATTTGGATGAAAATCAGTCGTCGCATTTTGATGTGATTCGTGACTCGATTAGAATTTACAAGGTTTTCTTCAAGTACATTTTTTCATCATTGTTTTCCTTCTTGGTTGATATTGTTGCTTTTACGATTTTAATTTCTTTGTTTAATGGATTAAGTTTTAGTGCGGTGACGTTAGCTTCGATTTTAGCGCGTGTGATATCATCTGTTGTTAATTTCACCTTGAATCGTAAGGTGGTCTTTAAACGAGGTCAATCAAATAGTGCGATAAAATACTTCACTTTGGTGGTAGTACAGATTGTTTTGTCAAGTTTATTGGTTACAGTTCTAGGAAATGCCTTGACGACGCTGCCAATTTCATTGGTGAAGATTTTAGTTGACGGTACACTTTTCATTGTCAGTTATTTTGTGCAAAAACATTTGATTTTTAGTGGAGGTGAGAATGAAGACTAGTAAGAGGATACTCTATTTCGTTGCATTTGTAACGACTGCCTTTTATTTAACTTGGCGTTTGGTGGCGACTATCCCGTGGCATGATTCATGGTTTGCGCTGATCTTTGGGATTTTATTGTGGGGAAGTGAGGTAGTTTCAGCCATTACAGGCTACATTCTCATTTGGAATAAGCAAAAGGACTTTGAGCTTGAAAAGCCTGAGATTGCTAAGGAGCGTTACCCAGATGTGGATGTTTTGATTGCAACGCATAATGAGGATCCAGAGTTGCTTTATAAGACGATTAATGCCTGCACTTTTATGGAATATCCTGATAAGTCTAAGGTGCATATCTACGTCTGTGATGATACCAATCGTCTAGAAGTTGCCAAATTGGCTGATGAGCTTGGTGTTGGTTATTTTGGTTTGGCGGATAATAAAGATGCCAAATCAGGAAACTACAATAATGCTTTACGTCAGACGTCATCACCTTTGGTGGCGACATTTGATGCGGATATGATTCCTTATCGTGAATTCCTGTTGGAAACTGTG
Organism: Streptococcus sp. CCH8-H5; assembly: GCF_001556505.1. NCBI lineage: Bacteria > Bacillati > Bacillota > Bacilli > Lactobacillales > Streptococcaceae > Streptococcus > Streptococcus sp. CCH8-H5. Next base: position 1,513 of record NZ_LSIZ01000081.1, read on the forward strand.
CCTTATTTTGTTGAACAAGTTGAGGCTTATGAAAATGGTGACGATTATGATAAGTCAAAAGTTGGTTTGATTCAAACGCCACAAAGTTTTTACAATGCTGATATTTTCCAATTTAACTTGTTTTCAGAATCAACCTTACCAAACGAACAAGATTTCTTTTCCAAAGAAATTAATGTTTTCAATAATTCGCACGGTGCAGCGCTTTATACGGGGTCTAATACGCTTATTTTCCGCAAGGCGATTGAAGATGTTGGTGGTTTTCCGACAGATACCATTACGGAGGATTTCGAGCTAGGTGTTCGGATAAATGCGGCTGGTTATGTAAATTATTCGACGAAAAGTCCAATGGCTAGCGGGTTAACGCCGACAGATTTGAAGAGTGTCATCAAACAGCGCGTGCGCTGGGGACGTGGCGTTATTCGCAGTAGCTACAATATGAATATCTTCTTTAATCCCAAATTGACAATGGGGCAAAGAATTGTTTATATTAATGGCTATCTTTATTGGTGGTCTTTCTTTAGACGGTTATTGTATATCTTGGCACCGATTTTATATACGGTTTTCCATGTGCGTGTGGTGGTGTCAAATATCTGGCTACTGTTCCTATTCTGGTTGCCAAGTTTCGCCTTGACACGCTTGTCAATGCGAGAAGTCTCAAAACAATACCAAACACAGGTTTGGGGAGAAATTGTGGAAACGATTTTTGCTCCGTATTTGTTTATTCCCATGATGTTGGAGTCCTTTGGCATTAGCAATAAAAAATTTAAGGTGACACGTAAGGGAAATTATACGTCGTGGACGTTGTACCTTTATGCGCTTCCTTATCTTGTTTTATGGGGATTAGCCGTTTATGGTTTGGTGACTTTTAACTATGGAAAATTTGGTTCAGAGCTTTTTTATGGAAGTATTATCAGTTTTTGGTTGATTTATCATATCATCAATTTGACCTTTGCGATTTTCTGTGCGCTTGGTCGTCCGATTTATCGCTCAAGTGAGCGTTTTACTGTTGATGAAGCTATGGTTATTGAGGTTGATGATGATTCTTACCAAGTGAGAGTCTGTGATATTTCAGAAACGGGGATTTCATTCTATACGGATTTACCATTGTATTTGCCGAAAGAAAAAGAACTGACGCTTAATTTGCAATCACGTGATTACCATGCGAGGGTAAAAGGTCATGTTGTTCGTGTTTTTGCGATTGATAATGGTTGGCGCTACGGCGTTCAATTTTCAGAAGTTCCTGAAGCTGATAAGCGCGAATTTTATCAGTACATTTATGACCGCATTAATTACAATCTTCCGAAGGAAAAAGACCCTTGGATGACAACATGGGATGATTTATTTGAGAACTTTAGTCAACGTTTCCAAAATAATGAACGTCCTGTTTCAGCCTATGACCAAGTAGCTTTTCCGAAAGTTCGTGTCAATGAAGAGGTTCAGGTTGCTGGAAAAAAATGCCAGCTTAGAAAGACAGATTATTATTACATGACATTTTCTGGAAAATTGACAAATACTAAAAAAGAACCGAATGTCGCATTTACCTACAAAGATTTGCCAATTCAGTTGACTTTTGTGTCCTATGATACTGATAGAGACGAATCGCTTTATCGAGTTACCAATTTAGCGGATTTGGATAGCTTACCTGCTTTTAAAGCCTTAGCAAATGAATGGAGAGGGAGAGTATGATTAGTATTGCTAGATTACTGTTGTTCTTTGTGATTACCATGGGGTACAATGCCTTTTTCCGTAATACTGTGAAGATGAATCGCCGTCTGACATGGGTGTTTACATTTTCAGTCATTACATTGGTATTGTACCTTGGTAGTTTGTTAGGCTTTATGTTGCAGACCGTGTATGCCATTTCTGTTTTGGGCTGTCTTTTGAGTCTTTATTATCTTTGGGCGGTATGGAAAAAGAAATATCGCTTTAGGAGACTTGATTATATTGCGCTTGGAATGATGGCTTATTTGCTTTTGTTTGGAATAACGCTCTGGCATTCACCGCTTTTACATTATGATAATTTTACGCATTGGGCAACGATTGTAAAATTTTTCCATATCAATAATGCTTTGCCAACACAGCAGGATACGATTATTAGTTATTATACCTATCCTGTTGGAAGTTCACTTTTCATTTATTTTTTCACGACTATCGTAGGCTTTTCAGAAGGTAGTATGTTGGTCGGGCAATTTTTCTTGATTGCATCCAGTCTTTATGCCATGTTTGCGGCACTTCGTGATGATCGACGTGTCTTAATGGTTAGCATGATTTTTGCTTCGTTTGCTGTTTTTAATACGTTCAACGTTGCTATTCGATTAAATAATTTGCTGGTTGATTTTCTGCTTCCGGCCTTGGCCTTGGCAGCCATAGCAGGTTGTTTTGTCTATCGTAATCGTTTCTGGCTTTTGTCGCTAAATACGGCGGTAATTCTTGGATTATTAAGTATCGTCAAAGTAAGTGGACTTTTCTTTGTCGCTCTCGTTTTAGTAGTTTATGTGGTTTGTATTGTGCGTTTACTTGTTCGTAAAAGAGCACGTTTAAAAGCACTAGTGCTGCTCATAATGACCTTGCTAGTCAGCTGTCTTCCTTTTGTTATTTGGCAAAAGCATGTGACGGATAATTTCCCAAATGCCTCAAGTGCCAAGCATGCGGTGTCCATGTCAGAACTTGATCAGGTATTGACTGGAAATCTGTCAGGCGACCCACAAAAAATTATCACTCTTTTTGTCAAATCGGTGTTTACGTTTGACAGTTTGGCAAGCAATGGAATTTTGATAATCAATCTGATTATGCTGATTGCCTTTATTGTGATTGGTATTCGTTTGAAATATAAGAAATTTGTCTTGTTGACTTGGGGATTTGTTGATATTTCGATTGTGACTTACTATATTGGCATTTTACTCATGTATCTGACAGCAATGCCGACTGATGAAGCGTTAGAATTAGCAGGATTTGAGCGCTATGCTTCGAGCATCGTTATCTTTGCTTTTGGTTGTTTGACCATGGCTTTAGCATGGGTAATGGACAAGTGTCTGTATGAAAAAATCATTAGTAAACGTAATGCTAGGTCTTACAAGAGCTTATTTAATAAACACTTGTACCAATACGCGAGCCTTGTTTTGACAGTTTATGCCATTGGAATGTTCTTGTCAGAAAATAATAGCATTGTTTACAATAACAATCAGGAAACAAACAAGGTCGTAAAAGAAATTCATCAGTTTACTGGAAGTCAGAGTAATTCGTCAACGGATAGAATTTTGGTTGTAACAGCAGATAAGGAGAATGTAGATAATTATTTTGTCCAATATGCTAGTCGTTATTATCTGTGGGATGTCAATGTTGATGCCAGAGAAAATTTTGTGTCGGTTGACCAAGAATTTTTAGATTTAATGGCATCATACAGCGACAGCGCAACAAGTTATTACCTCGGCAATGAACATATCGATACTAGAGATGGTTCCAATTTAACAGATGATGACTTTATTGCACTCTTAAAAACGTATGACGAAGTCTTGATTTTAGATGACCATTATACGTTTAATGCCTTGACGAAAAAACTATTTGGTCGGACATATTCCCCAGGATTGTATAAAGTATCAGATATTCTTGCTGGAAAAGGGTAAGTTTTCTAGCTTTATCAAGCATAAGTCTTGATATTTCAAATAAAATATTCTATTACAACAAAAAATATGTAGAAGGAGGCGGAGTTTGTGACTTCGCCTCTTGTGGTGCTCAAAAGACTTTCTTGAACATTGGAGAGGAAGCTAAGATAAATCCGTTTGAATTATCTGCTCTAATCATCACACAAAGCGAGGTCCTTAAAGGATGCAATCCACGTTCCACACACTCAACACTAGTATAGAAAGATCTCATATCCGCAAAAGCAATATCAGATTTTGGTTCCCGTGAACAATCAAAATAGCCCATTATCTATCTATTTTATAGTTGTTTTCCCAATATTCCCTTTCACCTTTTCCTATGCCTTCTGGTAATTGCTTCAAACATTGTCCCATACTTTGATATTTAACAATTTCAGTTATTTCAGCCAAAGAAAGTCGATGAGATGCTCTGCTAAAGTCCGTATCGAAGTAATCAACCTCTTCTATTTCAACTAAAATCTCATAATTTTGACCAAGATAATATTTAATTTCAGATGAGGTAAAATAATTGAATTAAAAACCATGAAAATAAGATTTTCATGGTTTTTCTATTACTCAAAGAGGAGTTCCTATGACAAAAATAGAAACATTTAGATGGCGTATGTGGCATGTTTATCTCCTTATTTTTATAACCATTCTACTTACAGGTACATTCGTTCGCTATGGTTATAGAATTCAGGCCGCTTATTCCTTAGACGATAGACTTTACGACTATACTAACAAAAAAGTTACTGTAACATCCTTTCAAAACGTCAAAATTGGAAACTTTAACGTTTTAGGTGTTAAGTTTGGAAATGAAAAATCACTGGAAAGAAGTCAATTAGCCGTTGGTCGCACCTATCTAGCCTTCCAAGAATCTAGGTATAAACTATCTAAAAACAAGAAGGACTCTAAAAATTATGATATTATTCACTATTATCAGCTTGGTAAAGATACTGGAAAAGGACATACTATTAATGTACTAGGCCTTGCTAAGAAACTAGGATATGATGATCCTGGTTCCATGGATGATACCATGTACTCCGATGGTCGGGATGAGTTTGTGAAATTTTCATCCTATGACAACAAAAAAGTATTCTATGTCAATTTACGCACCCATAAGGCAACTAAAACCAAACCAGAAAGAGTCAGTCAATACTACGGATTTGCTAAACCTTACCGCTATCTCCTTTCAAAGGATAATTTTTCTGTAGGTTATAAAGATTATCCCCTCACTATCAACTCCATGCCCCTTATCTGGACCAAAGAAAGAAATTTTGCTGATTACAAAAATCAAGATGACAACAAATATAGTGACCAATCGCTCAAAAAAAGATTTAGCTTAATCATCGTAACAACTGACTCACTTAATCTGGATGATGCTATTAAACTGCAAAAAGAGTTAACACCAGATAAGGAGGATATTTATTGGTATTTTACAAGCACTAACACAACTACTGGACGCCTCGAGGAAGTTAAAAGTCAAAAAGATTACAACCTACTAGTTAAGGAGAGTCAGAACTAAGATGGTAAAAAATAGCTTCAAATACCTTAAAATTACTATGCCCCTGATTTTATTATTGACCATGATTGCTATCTTTTTCTATTACAATGCTCAAGAAAATATTAAAGGTTTTTATAAAACTCGTGGATTTCAAGGAAAGATACAAATAACTGGTATCGGATGGGCAGATAAAATTACTTATCGTATGAATGAAGAAGATGAGGTTAAACATTACCTGATTTTCCATATTGATTATCAAGAGACTATTAATAACAAAACAGCACATGTAAAGACTCAACTGCCTCTCCATATTCAAGATTTACTCTATCCTTACATTGCCAGCCCAACAGAAAGCGACTCAGATTTTAATCGCCAAAATAGTGAATATAAGATTTTACCTGATGAAAGGGAATATTGGGACGATTTTGTTAAAAAGTCTATTAAAATCAACCCTAGAAATCAAAAATTTATCAATGATATCTCTAAAGCTTTAAGTACCGAAAAAGATTTAAAAAATATTATTGTTCAGATAGAACCTGTACCATACACGACACTCTATACTTATGAGAGGGGACATTCTAAGGCCCTAGGTGGCTATTATGATTTTTCACTTAAAGATGCTCTACGAAACAAACAACTTACTGTTCAATTGAGTTTTCCTTCTGGTTCCACGACTAAAGAAATTGACTTACATTCGCAATTAGAACAGGTACTTAAAAACTCTGAACTACCAGATGGATGGTATATCTTAAATCAAAATAACGACTTTCCAAAAGAGGTACATATTGATGGCAATCAAATTAGAATTAACTGAAGAAAAAACTCAGAGAGAATTATCTGAGGAAGAATGGGCTTTCCCTATTTGGAGATGGGCGGCTTTCTCACTATTTGACACCCTAATCCTAGTTAGTCCCTTGACAAGAGAATTGATTTATCCGGGGGGGAGTGATTCTCGTTTTTACCTAGGTAAATCATTGGGTAACTTGATGCTAGATGATACACAACGCTTCATCTTTATTATTATCATTCTAACTCTGTTACTACCTGCTTTTGCCTTAATCATAGAAAGCCTATTATTTTCAAAAGGATATCCTCTACTTTCAATAATATGTAGCTGTCTAATTTTTGTTAGTGCAACAGTCCTATTTGTCTATAGTCTCAGTATTGTCCCAGATTTTTGGAGCTTTACTATTTATAGTTATATGCTTTACCTTCTCTTCAACATAGGTAACTCCCTAAGAAAGATTAATAGAATCATCAATCTTAGGCAGAATAACACCAAAGCATAACAGCCTCTATCTACATAGTACTCCCCTTTTAGTATAGGAATGACACAAATGAAACAAAAAAATCTTGGCTACTCTGAAGTTGACCACCTAGCTAAAAGCTTCGATATTAATTTTGAAAATCATTTTAGGAATACTCTAGACTTATGTCTCAGAAATAAATTTCACTCCTTTGGTAGCAATTAAACAATGTAATTCATAGTAAAAATAAAAGATCAACATATTATTGTTGATCTTTTATTTTTACTCTAAGCCTTTTAAAATATCTGTAAATCTATGTGTAAACATAGCTGTCATCCCCCATATATTCTCTGTCAAATTCCTGTAAAAAGGAATATGACGTTCACTGTACCCAAAATTATATTTTTCTCTGTTTTTTACGAGGAAAAATGGGAAACCTTTCGCATCACTCAAAGTAGAAGTGACTTTGTAATAAATCGGATCTTCTGTCAACAAAGTGTCAACACAAACTGTAAACAACCGTTTCACCTCTTCATTTGGATGAATATCCTCCCAATTTTCTATATTTATCTTTCCAACAAAGCAATGGATGGTTCTCCCCTGATGAATCAGATAATCAAGCTCTCCCCAAATGTCAATTTGATCAGGAATTAAGTTTAGTTCCTCACACGTTTCTCGTATAGCAGCTTCTTGAAAAGTCTCACCATCTTCGACACGGCCACCAGGAAAAGAGACCTCACCTGGTTGAGAAATATGCTCACTTCGTACTTGGTAAAGGATTTGATACTTATCAGTTTTTATATCATATATCAAGGGTAAAAGCACTGCATAGCGTCCTTTCTCCCCTAGTGGCTTCGGCTCGTAATGAGCTAGTTTATCTTTAATAGTCATAAGAACTCCTTGACTTCATATTATCATAAAAAAGAAGATAACCCTATTATATAAAATTTTTATATATAAAATATTGACATATCTTTCTAAAAGAGATACACTCAATGTGTAAAATAATTATATATAATTTTTATACATATCTAAAAGCAAAGGAGCACACTATGTATTTTCCAACATCGTCAATCCTGATAGAGTTCCTAATACTAGCTATTATCGATAGAGAAGACTCTTATGGCTATGAGATTAGTCAAACCATAAAGCTTGCAGCTAATATCAAGGAGTCAACACTTTATCCTATTCTAAAAAAGCTTGAAAAAGCAGGCTATATGACCACCTATAGCCAAGCGTATCAAGGGCGTAAACGTAAATATTATAGTATTACCCAAGAGGGAAAAAATCAACTTCAATTTCTTAATGAAGAATGGTTAACTTACAAAGAAACTATGGATGGTATTGTAGAAGGGAGATTAAGACATGACAAGGACTGAATATATAGCCAAATTAACAAAATATCTACGAAAATTACCACAAAAGGACTATGAAGAGGCCCTCGAATATTTCATGGAATATTTTGAAGAGGCTGGACCTGAGAATGAAGCTCGGGTTATTGCAGAACTGGGTACACCTAAGGAAGCAGCACATGAAGTCATTAGTCGTCTTCTAGACGAAAAGATTATTGAGGAAAAGAGTAGCTTACGTAATAAAACAACTATCCTCTGGATTGCGATTCTAGCTGTTTTAGCCAGTCCAGTCGCCTTACCAATTCTACTATTCTTCCTAGCTATTCTATTGACACTTATTTTGATTATTTTTGCAGTTATAGTGACTGCCTTAGCTCTTACTTTTGCCTTGCTCATTAGTGGTGTTTACACTTTCTTTACAAGCTTCTCTCTCTTAAATATTTCACTAGCTTCAACACTGTTTGGAGTAGGTCTAGGTCTATTGATGTTTGGAGGAGCACTCTTACTGCTTTTGATTTCATTTGAAATCTGTAAACTTATTGTAAAGCTAATTACCCTATTGATTAAATGGCTCATCAAGAAAGGAAGAAAATCATGAAAACTTGGAAAAAGATTGTCCTCGGAGTGTCTCTTATCTCTCTATTTTTAGGAGGAGGATTAGTAGCTTGGGGTTATAGCCAAGGTGGCTTAACAGATTTACAAAATCAAACTATAAGTGAGCAAGATTATGTCAAGAAAGAAGTTGAGGACTTCAATAAAATTGATATTAAAAGTAGTAACTACAATGTGCTTATAAAAAATGGTGATGTTGACAAAGCAACGCTTTCTTACTACCAAAAAACAAAAAATCCAATTGACACATCTGTAAAGGATGGTCAATTGACTATCAATGATAGCAACTCTGAATTAGATTCAACTTCTAACAAACATATTAACTTTTTCGGATTAAAAGATTTAGTAAAGCTTTCTACTCTCAACGAGGAAGTCAGAAATAAAACCATTGTCATTACACTCCCTAAAAAACAAACGATTGATTTTTTAAAGGTTGATTTAGCAACTGGAAATCTAGATTTAAGTAATAGCACCATCAAACAAGCAGATATCAATCTAAATGTAGGGGACCTAACTTTTACTAAAATGATTGTCAGCAACCTAAAAGCTAACCTTGATGTTGGTAGTGTTGATAGTAATCATACACTTTTTACTAACTCAGATTTATCTATTGCAATGGGAGATTACTCTGGAGATAACCTAATTTTCAATGGTCACAATAAACTTGATGTTACATCTGGTGATATTGAACTAGCTCTTAAAGATTACACGCTCAATGTTCAAGCCGATAGTCATTCAGGAGAGGTAGACATCACAAATAACCTTAAAATCTCAAAGGATAACTCACTAACCATTACCTCAGACCTCGGTGATATAACTGTTGAATAACATAAAAAGCCAGCTCACATTAGAGCTGGCCTTTAGTTTATTCATTTTCAGACTTTGGTCTATAAATAATAATACCTACAACTACAAAAATAAGTAAGAAAATGAATAACATACGTACTTGATCTGAGATCTGTCCTGTCATTGAAATAGTTTGACGAAGACCTGATACCGAGTAGGACATTGGTAAGAATGGTTGGATGACCTTAAAGAACTTAGGACTAAGTTCAATTGGATAAGTCCCTGCACTAGACCCTAGTTGCAAAAGCAGCATAATCATGGAAGCAAATGCGCCATATCTATCATTCCAACCTACAAGGGCTGTAACCAGCGCCATTAAAGTACATGCTGCAAGGAAAATCATACCAAATGTAGCTAATGGATGATTTGGTTCAACTCCCACAAATCGAATGGCAATATAAAGCGCAATAGCAGCCATAGTTGTAATAATACCATTGATAAGTAACTTATTCTTAGCCCAATCAAAACGGCCCGTAAATTTTCTTCCTGTCAAGCTCTTAGCAAAGATAACATTAGTTGAAAGAGCAACAACCATAAGAGAAACAGAAATCATATATGGAGCCATTCCCACACCATTAGTGTCAACCTTATCCTTATCAGTTTTCTTCTCTTTGAGTGGAGCACTCACCATTTTTGCATTGTCTGAGTTTACAGATACAAGAGAGAGTTGCTGATTAGCCTTGTTTAATGAATCAGACAATGTGGAAAGGTTAGTTGACAAACTTGTCAACCCATTTGTTAAGGTATTTCCTCCAGTTGCTAATTGTTGAGCCCCTGTATTGAGAGCACTTGTACCACTCTGAAGAGTAGCAAAACCAGTCATTAAACTACTACTGTTAGCATCTAGAGTTTGAGCACCACTGGCAATCGTTGACACAGCACCAGTATAAGTTGACAAACCAGTTGAAAGTGAGCTTGCACCTGTTGCTAGAGTACTTTGAGCTGTTGACACACCTGATGCCACTTGAGTTGCTCCTGGTGATAATTGATTGACAAGTACCGAATTGACATTAGCAATATTAGCTTGCATTGATGATACCGTTGATGAAGCTACAGGAAGAAGTGCATTCGCCGAACTTGCAATGCCTGAGATAGATGTTTGTAGAGAAGCTAAACTACTTGAATCTCCGCTACTAGTTGTTGTCGTACCTGTCAAGCTAGATAAGGCTGTTGACATGCTTGACACTTCTGATGCAATAGTTGAAGCGTAACTACTAGCCGTAGATCCTGCGTTACTAATTGCCGATGTAATCTCTGCTTGTTGATCTGCCGTCAAGCTTTGATAAGCAGCTGTTCCTTGTACCGCAGCCAAATCATTCGCTTTGTCAGTGGCACTAGCTGTAGCTATAGAACTAGCCGCAGAAGAAATATTTGAAAGATAAGTCGCTATTGAACTTGTATCTACTGATGTTGTTGATGTTCCACTAGGTAATGATGTGTTACTTACCGCTGTATTGAGATTTTGAATTGCTGTATTTAAATCGGTTAAATTAGTTGACAAGGTTGACAACTGTGCTTGCTGTTCTTCAGATAAACTTGTTGCCGTAGCCATTTGATTGAGTGCACTTGACAAAGAATCTGCACCAGTAACTAAGGTACTCATAGCATCTGCTCCTGATACAAATTGACCTGCAGCAGAATTAACAGCCTCAGAGTTAGCGTTTAACTGTGACAGAGCACCTGACAAAGTTGACACACCTGAAGTATAGGCAGATGCACCTGAACTCAAGGTATCAACACCTGTAGCCAATGTCTGTGTAGAACCAGCAAGAGTTCCTAAACCACTTGATAAAGTCTGACTCCCAGACTGAAGTGCGCCTGCACCTGCATATAATTGACTAGCTCCATTCGCCGCAGTTCCCATACCACCCTGAAGTTGAGACATACTCTTAAAGACAGCTCCAACATAAGTTGACGTAATATTTTTAGAAACGGTATCCTTTAACTTAGACATGGCAGAATCGCTCATTTTTGAAGAAACGAAGCTATGCCCTGCTGTTGTCTGATAAGAAATTTCAAGTTTCTTAGGATCATTTGTCAAAAGACTTGCTGCATTACTTGAGAGATTTTCTGGAAAAGTGATTACCATATAGTAATCACCATCATCAATTCCTTTTTTGGCTTCATTTTCAGTCACAAAATGATAGTCTAGATTTTTATTTTTAGACATATTGTCTACCATGTCATGACCAATATTTAGAGTTTTATTCTGGAAACTAGCGCTCTTATCTTTGTTCACTACGGCTACTGGTAGATGCTTTACATTTCCATAAGGATTCCACATAGAAGATAAAAAGATTAGATTATATAAAGCGGGTATCAATGAGACACCAATAATAGTTATCCAGAGCTTTGGACTTTTAAGAAGCGCCTTTAATTCTGCTAACATATTTCTCCTTTTTAGACATTGTGTTTATTTTTATGATATAATCAATTATAAACTCATTTACATGAAAATCAATGTTAAACAATTAGTTTTTGGACACATAGTCTAAAAGTGTATAAAAGGAGATTTGTATGTCAAAAGATCAAAGGCGAGCTCAAACTAAAAAAGCTCTTTTAGACGCTTTAGTAATATGCTTAAAAAACCAAGATTTCAATGATATTACTACCATTCGTCTGGTTCAAACAGCTGGGATTAGCCGTTCAAGTTTTTATACCCACTACAAAGATAAGTATGAAATGATTGATAGTTATCAGAAAGAGCTTTTCCATAAACTAGAGTATATCTTCGATAAATACGAAGGAAAGAAGGAGGGAGCCTTCCTCGAAATCTTTGAATTTCTTACTCGTGAAAAACTCCTATCAGCTCTTTTGTCTACCAATGGATCAAAAGAAATTCAAGATTTTCTGATACATAAACTTCAGCGTATGATAGCTGAGGACTTCATTGTCCCTACTGCTGAAGAAAGATCTCTAAAAGGATTTGAGAAAGACTATGCCAGTATTTATTTTGCACACGCTATTTTTGGTGCTTGTCAAGCCTGGATAAATAAAGGAAAGAAAGAATCCCCCCGAGAAATGACAGATTTTCTTCTACGATTTATTCCACAATAAAACAACTTCAAAAGCATAAAAAGCTGCAAACCATTTCAACAGTTAAAGCAGCTTTTTCTTTTACAATAAAAACCTTAAAATAAGGAAATGATAAGTGAAAGTAAGGTCAAGATTGCGGGTCCACCTTGAGTTAAAATAATTTTCTTATTTGCAGTCATAGCACCATAAATAGCAGCAAAGAAAACATTGAGTACAAAAACAGTTACAAGTAGCTGACTACTTGTGAAAATCCCATACAAGAGGAATACAGCAATCAAACCATTGTAGATCCCTTGATTTTTAAATAAGTTTGTAACAGAATCACGTTGAAGTTCTTCTTTACTCATATTGAAAACACGACTAGTCATGTCTGAATGTGTCGCAAAAGTTTCCAAATACATGATATAGAGATGCTCCAAAGCAACAATCCCAGCTAAGATTAGTGTAATAATAGACATAGTAGCCTCCTTCTTAAATAACTTTGACAGTATATCAAAAGTAAACTTTTAAAACAACATGTATGCTTCATACAATTTGAAATATGGTAAAATAAAGAATGAAAGAGAGGTTCTTATGACAAAGACAGAAGTAATCCAACGTCTCCAAAAAGATTTGGGAATTCCTAGATTTCAGGCTTATATAGAGGATAAAGATTACTCCGAAGAGGAGTACGACCAACTAAAAAAAGATTTTGAAAGCTACTTCACCAACTACGTTTCAAACGTTTCAGCAGATTTTGAAGGCGGATTGGATAATAAATAATTTATACCTCAAAATCATCTGTCATCATGTTACGAATCCCTTAGTCACTTGTATCAGACTAGGGGTCTTTTTAATATTCGAAAACAAAAAGCCGTCTCATTCTATGAAATAGCTTTAGGAAACTTGTAACTGAACAAACCTAGAAATCAATGATTTAAGACAAACAAAAAAGCCCATAACAACAGGCTTTTCGATACAATAATCTTAAAATTAAAGCATTTTGTTGTAGAATTCAACGACAAGTGCTTCGTTGATTTCTGGGTTGATTTCATCACGTTCTGGAAGACGTGTCAATGAACCTTCAAGTTTTTCAGCATCGAATGATACAAATGCTGGACGTCCGATAGTAGCTTCTACTGCTTCAAGGATAGCAGGAACCTTAGCTGATTTTTCACGAACTGAGATTACTTGACCAACTTCAACGCGGTATGAAGGGATATCAACACGTTTACCATCAACAAGGATGTGACCGTGGTTTACGAATTGGCGTGCTTGACGACGAGTAGTTGCAAGACCAAGACGGTAAACAACGTTGTCAAGACGACGTTCCAAAAGAACCATAAAGTTGAAACCAAGTGTTCCACCTTTAACTTTAGTAGCTTGTACGAACAAGTTACGGAATTGTTTTTCACCCAAACCGTATGAGAAACGAAGTTTTTGTTTCTCAGCCAATTGCAAACCGTATTCTGAAAGTTTTGAACGGTTGTTTGGACCGTGTTGACCTGGTACGTAGTTACGACGTGCCAATTCTTTACCTGTGCCTGTAAGTGAGAAACCAAGGCGACGTGATTGTTTCCATGATGGACCTGTATAACGTGACATTAATAATGTCCTCCTATAAAAAATATTTTTAGGAAATAACGTTTTAGATAAACCTGATTCGTTCAGAAAGACTTCGCCCAAACAGCAAAGGTTACTTTTCTAGCCGACTTCCTGTTGACGAGCTTCATTTTATCCTGCTATTATTTCACATACTTAAATATTTTACCACGAAAAAAAGCCCAAGTAAAGGCTTTTTCTTATTTATTTTCGATTTCAGCTTGTTCCTCAGGACTCAAATAACGAATGAGAGTCTTCTCAGTCAAAATATCTGAATAAGTGTAAGATTCAACATAACTATTATTAATAGCTCCTGCTTGGGAACTGAAGTCTTGATATTCAACAATAAACAATGATGGATAAACTTCTGTCAATCGACCAATTTTATTCTTTTCACGTTTACGCCCATTCTCTAGGGTCAATTCTACTAGCTGACCTTCATGTGACTTAATAGCTTCCTTGATGTTTTTCATCTTAGCAACATCTGCAAATGCATCACTCATATATATATCTCCTTAAATCTGAAAATTATGATTCCTCAAACTGAGCAATCGATGAAAATTTATTGTATTCTTTTTGGAATAGTAACTTGACTGTTCCACGCGCACCAGCACGGTTTTTTTCTAGGATAACTTCGATGGTATTATCTTCAATCGCATTTTCTGGTTCTTCACCCTCTTTTCGGTAGTAATCATCACGATACAAGAAGGCGACAATATCGGCATCCTGCTCGATAGATCCTGACTCACGGATATCAGATAAGACTGGACGTTTGTCCTGACGTTGTTCAACCCCACGAGATAACTGACTCAAGGCAATTACAGGAACTTTGAGCTCCTTGGCCAGGATTTTTAACTGTCTTGAAATATCTGAAACCTCTTGTTGGCGATTTTCTGGTCGCGTACCTGTAATCAACTGCAAGTAGTCAATCACAATGAGACCAAGACCACCCTCTACTTCTTGTGACAATTTACGGGACCGTGCACGAATCTCAGTAATCTTTATACCAGGGGTATCATCTATGTAAATCGGTGCCTCAGCCAGTGCTCCTTGAGCAATCATAACATTATTCCAATCTTGCTCTGTCAATTGACCTGTACGTAAAGCATGAGAATCAATCATCCCTTCAGCTGCCAACATACGATCAACCAAGCTTTCTGCACCCATCTCTAATGAAAAGACTGCAACAGCTTTATTTTGCTTGGTGCCAACATTCTGAGCAATGTTCAACACAAAGGCTGTTTTACCAACTGCGGGGCGAGCTGCTAAAATAATTAATTGATCAGGGTGTAAACCTGTTGTAATCTTGTCAAGGTCACGGAAACCTGTTGGTAATCCAGTAACATCTGATGTTTGCTGAGAACGCATCTCCAAGGTATTAAAATTGACGTCAAGAACTTCAGATATTTTGCGGAAACCACTACGATTACTATGCTCTGAAACATCAACCAAGGCTTTCTCAGCATTCGCAATAATTTCATCAGATTCCGTTGCGCCCTCATATGCTTGGTTGACAGTCTCTGTCAGCCTATTTATAATACGTCGAAGCATGGCTTTCTCAGCCACAATCTTAGCATAGTACTCAGCATTTGCGGATGTTGGGACACTATTGACCAAATCTACAAGATAAGAAATACCCCCTATATTTTGGAGGTCATCTTGGTCATCTAAAATGGTACGTACTGTCGTGGCATCAATGGCATCATTTCGATCCGACAGCGTTACCATTGCTTTAAAAATGACACGATGGGAATACTTGTAAAAGTCGTCTGCTTCGATAAATTCTCGAACTGTAATCAACTTTTCCGGGTTAATGAGAATAGCCCCTAGAACAGACTGTTCCGCTACTAAATCATGAGGTTGTACTCGTAATTCTTGAGCCTCTGCCACAATTATTCCCTCCTTTACAAGATTTACTTATAGTGTCAACGAATTACTCAGCACTATTTTTGATGTTAAGTTTAATTTGTGCGCTCACTTCTTTATGAAGCTTTACAGGAACCTCAATCAGACCAATCGCACGAATAGGATGTTCAAGTTCAATATGACGTTTATCAACTTTTATACCAAATTGTTTTTGAAGTCCTTCTGCAATCTTTTTGGCTGTAATTGAACCAAAAGTACGTCCGTCTGGTCCGACCTTCTCAGTAAATTGAAGACGATTTTCTTCTTTTTCAAGTTGCTCTTTAACTTGCTTCGCTTCAGCCAACAACTCTGCTGCATGTTTTTCTTCAGATTTTTGCTTGCCTTTCAACTCACCGATAGCTTGGTTTGTCGCTTCCTTAGCAAGATTCTTTTTAATCAAGAAGTTTTGGGCATAACCTGATGGTACTTCTTTAATTTCGCCTTTTTTACCTTTACCTTTAACGTCTTGTAAGAAAATAACTTTCATTTTAGTCCTCCTTGGGAGCCAACTCTCCCATAATAGTTTCAATCAATTTATTTTTTGCTTGAGCAACACTACAGTCTCGCAATTGGCAGGCAGCTAAGTTGAAATGGCCACCACCACCCATTTTCTCCATAATACGTTGTACATTAATCGCTTTATGACTTCGAGCAGAGATATTCACAGTAGAATCGCTTGTCCTAGCGACAACAAAAGTTGCTTCGATACCTGCCATGGCAAGCATCGTATCTGCTGCCTTAGAAATCACAACATTATTATAACATTTAGGATTATCACCTGAGGCAACAATGATATCATCTGTAATACGTTCACCTGCTAGAATTAGCTCATTGATACGTCGATACTCTTCAAAATCAGTAGCAGAGATTGTTTGGATTTCTCCACTGTCACTTCCTAAACTACGTAGATAAGAGGCGACATCAAAGGTTCTACTAGTCACACGAGTTGAGAAATTTTTAGTATCTAGCATGATACCTGCCATAAGGATAGAGGCTTGGATTTTACTCAAACGTTCTGGGGCACCTTGGAATTGCAACAACTCCGTAACCAATTCACAGGCTGAGCTTGCCCCACTTTCAATAAAGGTCAAAACAGCATTTTCAGGAAAATCGTCATCTCGACGGTGATGATCTACCACAATAACTTCATTAAATCGATCATAAAAATCCTTAGACAAAGTTAAATTGATTTTAGAATGGTCAACCATAATTAGTAATGACTGTTGGTTGACTAACTCTTCAGCCTCTGAAAGTGTAACAAGAGGTGATTGACCATCTTCTTTTAAGCGTTCGACCGCACGCTCAATATCTGCATTCATAGCCGTATCATCGTAAACAGCATAGCTTTTTCGAACAATTTGACTAGCAAAATGAGCCATACCGACAGTGGCCCCTAGGGCATCCATATCGAGATTCTTATGTCCGACAACAAACACTTTTTCGACTGTTTTCAACTTATCTGAGATTGCAGTCATCATAGCCCTTGTTCTTGTACGAGAACGTTTTACTGTTGAGACAGAACCTCCTCCAAAATAAAGAAGTTCCTTGTGATCATCGTTTTCCTTGACAACAGCTTGATCTCCACCGCGAACTAGTGCGATGTTCAGATTCTGCAAGGCAACCTGACCGATTTGATCATGCTTAAGCGTACCGAACGAAATTCCCATGCTCAAAGTCAGTGGTAAACCACGCTCTTGAGCCTGCTGACGAAAGTCATCCAAGACAGAAAACTTTTGATCCATGAATTCTGTCAAGACACTGTAATTGGTGAAGAAGTAAAAACGATCGCCTTCAATACGTCGATAATGAATATGCTTAGCCTTAGCAAACTCAGAAATAAACCCTGCCACGAATGTGTTGATTTTTGAAACATCGGCATCGGGTAAACTTCCTGTCACATCGTCGTAGTTATCAACTGAAATAATCCCGATAACAGGACGAGTCATATTTGGATCAGCATTTTCATCTTGATCATAAACATTGTCAATAAAATATGTCAACTTATTGTCAAAATCCACAAAAGCGGCATATTTATTGTCACCAACGGTTATCACATTCGAAGGCGAACCTTTTCGTTTCTGGGAAATAAAATCCGCAATCAACTGTTTATTGAAATTTCCATTTTCATCCGAAAGTACTAGCTTCGCATAGGGGTTGAACCATTCAATATGATCGTTCTCATCAAAAGTAATAACCCCAACAGGCATCTTTCCGAGAAGGGTCTTCAAAGAATCTTCAACATCCTGATTCAGTTCATCTAATTGCTCTATTTCTAAGGACTCATATGTTGTCTTTTGGTAATGCAATAAGGCAACAACTACTACCATAATAATAAAAAGCGCAAAAATGAGGGCATACTCCGATTTTAGTACGCGAACAAAAATAGTAGCAATTCCAAAAAGAATTAACCCAATCATTATAAGATGAATCGTTGCAAAGTGAAATCTTTTCATATAAAACCTCTTAATCTAACAATTATAACATAAAAAAGCCTTAATTAAAAGGCTTTTAAACGTGTTACCACCGTTAATCTACTTTTCTGCGGGCCTTATTATTGCCTTCAAGATAAACCATCAGAATTGAGATATCTGCTGGATTGACCCCTGAAATACGACTCGCTTGACCAATGGTCTCAGGATTGATTTTCTTAAATTTTTGACGAGCTTCAGTAGCAATAGAATCAATAGCATCCCAATCAATATTTTGGGGAATCCTCTTTTCTTCCATACGCTTCATCTTAGCTACTTGATCCAAAGCTTTATTGATATAACCTTCGTACTTGATTTCAGTCTCAAGCAACTCTATAATCTTAGCGTCCAAATTTTCTGCAGCTGGACCCACAAACTGAGTAGCTGTGGCGTAATCAATCTCTGGTCTACGCATAAACTCTTTAGCTGTCATGGCATCTGTCAATGGCTTAAAGCCTAGAGCTTGAATTTTCTCATTCGTTTCTTTAATTGGTTTTAATTTTTCTTTTGATAAACGTGTCAACTCGCTGTCAAACTGATTTTTCTTAATTTCAAAGATATTCCAACGTTCATCGTCAACCAAACCAACTTCTCGACCAATAGGTGTCAAGCGCATGTCAGCATTATCATGACGTAATATGAGACGATACTCTGCGCGTGATGTCAATAAACGATATGGCTCCAAGGTTCCTTTCGTGACAAGATCGTCAATCATTACACCAATATAGGCATCACTACGTTTGAGAATAAGCTCAGGTTTACCTTGGACTTTCAGAGCTGCATTGATACCAGCAACTAGACCTTGACCTGCTGCTTCCTCGTATCCAGAAGTTCCGTTGGTCTGTCCTGCTGTAAAGAGACCTGAAATTAACTTCGTTTCAAGTGTTGCACGTAATTGATGAGGGAGCACGATATCATATTCAATCGCATAACCAGTTCGCATCATCTCTGCCTTCTCGAGGCCTTTAATTGAGCGAATCAACTCTTTTTGAACATCTTCTGGCAGACTAGTTGACAGGCCTTGCACATAGACTTCTTCAGTCTCTCTTCCTTCAGGTTCAAGGAAAAGTTGATGGCGATTCTTATCGGCAAATCGGACAATTTTATCTTCGATTGATGGACAATAACGAGGTCCTACACCCTTGACAATACCTGAAAACATTGGTGCACGGTGTAAATTATTATTGATAATATCATGGCTCTCTTGATTCGTATAAGTTAGCCAACAAGGTATTTGATCCTGAAGATAATCTTCATCTTTCGACAAGAATGAAAAATGATTTGGCTTTTCATCACCTGGTTGAATTTCAGTTTCTTCGTAATTAATTGATGATGCCTTAACACGAGGAGGGGTACCCGTTTTAAATCTTCCTATTTCAAGGCCAAGATCCCTCAGGTTATCTGCCAATGTAACAGATGCAAGGCTATTATTAGGTCCTGAAGAGTATTTGAGCTCACCTAGGATAATTTCACCACGCAAAGCCGTTCCTGTTGTTACAATAACCGCTTTTGCTCCGTATTTTTGATTTGTGGCTGTTCTGACACCAACTACCTTACCATCTTCAACAAGAATTTCATCAACCATTGACTGACGGAGAGTTAAGTTTTCCTGACGCTCAACTGTATGCTTCATCGTCATAGCATACAAGGCTTTATCTGCTTGTGCACGTAAAGCTCTGACAGCAGGTCCCTTACCAGTATTCAACATTTTCATTTGAATATAAGTTTTATCAATATTTTTACCCATCTCTCCGCCGAGGGCATCAATCTCACGGACAACAATACCCTTGGCCGATCCTCCAATAGAAGGATTACATGGCATAAATGCCAGCATCTCTAGGTTAATAGTCGCTAATAAAACCTTACATCCCATGCGGGCTGCAGCTAGGGAGGCTTCTACACCAGCGTGACCAGCACCAACAACAATTACATCAAAATTTTCATCAAACTCGTAAGACATTTTTTAGATTTATGCAGTGATTTACAATCAACTGCCCCATCCTTTCTTTATTTTTTTCCTACAAAAATAGCCAAAACTCCAGAAAACTGTACGCAAAAACGTACAATTCTCATGAGCTTTGACCATCATGACTATTGTTAAAGTTATTTTATCAAATCAAATCATTTTGTCAATGCAAATCACTGTTTGATCAAGGTCTGCACACTGACGATAATCATCTGTATTCCTATCGAGAATAGTAAAAGTCCCATCATTTTCGTTATAATTTTCATCAAATTTTTTCCCAAGAAGCCTGCAATTTGTTTTGCACTTCTTAGTAGGAGATAAGTGATTACACATAGTATAGCAAAAGCAACTACGGTTATTAGTTGATTCCGCAAACCTCCATTAGCCAAGCTTAAGGCAGTTGTAATTGTTCCTGGTCCTGCAAAAAGCGGCATTGCAAGAGGAGAAATAGCAATAGACATTGGATCTGAATTTACTGCTTGCTGCTCCATTCCTTTATAGCTAGGTGAATGATTACCATTAATCATATGATAACCGATAACGGCCACTAATATTCCACCAGCAATTCTGAAAGAAACAATTGTAATTCCAAATACTTTAAAAATGAAATCTCCTGAAAAGATAAAAACAGTTATAATAACAAAGGCAATCAAAAGACTCCTAAAAGCAATTTTTCGTGAAATTTTTTGACTATCATCTGCTACTAAAGCCATGTAAGCAGGAAGATTTGAAATTGGATTCATTATAGCGAAAAATGCCATAAATGCATAAAACAATTGGGAACTCATCGTTAATACTTACCTCCAGTTAGATATACTGACAAACTTTTCCGTCTTTATAAGCTTGGTCAATAATACCGCCGCCCAAACATTCCTGACCATCATAGAAAACAACGGCTTGACCAGGTGTAATAGCACGCTGAGGTTCAGCAAAAATAACCTCTGCTTTATCACCCTTAACCTTTACAGTAACTTTACTATCAGGTTGACGATAACGGAATTTTGCTGTGCATTCTATTTCAAATTCTTCTGGCATATCTCGAGTAAAGTGAATCATTGAAGCATCAAGTGAAGTTGACATCAACGACTCATGGTGGAAACCTTGACCCACGTAAAGAATATTTTTAGAAAGATCTTTCCCTACTACAAACCAAGGAGCATTATCTCCACCTTTTTGACCACCAATACCCATACCACCACGTTGACCAATGGTGTAATACATGAGTCCGTTATGTTCCCCCATATCACGACCATCGACAGTCATCATACGACCTTTTTGAGCTGGCAAGTACTGACTAAGAAACTCTTTAAAGTTCTTTTCACCAATAAAACAGATTCCTGTCGAATCTTTTTTCTTGGCTGTTGCAAGACCTGCACGTTCAGCAATCTCACGAACTTCTGGCTTTTGTAGATGTCCTAAGGGAAACATCGTTTTCTGCAACTGCTCTTGCGAAAGTTGACTAAGGAAGTAGGTTTGATCTTTATTATTATCTGCACCACGCAACATATGGACAATGCCGTCTTCATCGCGAACAACTTGAGCGTAATGTCCTGTAGCCACATAATCTGCTCCCAATGTCATCGCATAATCTAAGAATGCCTTAAACTTGATTTCCTTATTACACATAACGTCTGGATTAGGGGTACGGCCTGCACGGTACTCTGCTAAGAAATACTCAAATACACGATCCCAGTACTCTTTTTCAAAGTTGACAGAGTAATAGGGGATACCAATCTGATCAGCTACTGCTGCTACATCTTTATAATCTTCGGTTGCTGTACACACACCAAACTCATCTGTGTCATCCCAGTTTTTCATGAAAACACCGATTACATCATAACCTTGCTCTTTTAAAAGTAAGGCTGTCACTGATGAATCAACGCCACCACTCATACCGACAACAACACGTGTTTTTGAATTATCAGTCATAGATAACTCCTCCCATCAAATAAAAATTAACATAGACTTGAAGGGTCTAGTTATTCAAATATCGATTTGAAGGTCGATTTTGAAGCGTAAAAGCACGCAAGCTTAATTATATCATGATTAAAGAATAATGCAAAAAGGTTACCACTAAGCAACCTTTTTTATACTTATTTTTGTGTAAAGCCACTGTAAACCTATTACTCCCAGAACTATTATTGGAATCACTAACGCTACAAATAGCCATCCTGGCTCCTGATAACTTAACACAAGTTTATTCTGTCCTTTTTGTGATGAAACGGTCGGTGTACCAATCGTTGACAAACTATAGTCATCCTTGTCTAGTTCTTTACCATTTAGTGTCAAGATAGAATCTTTATAAACAACTATTGGTAGATTCAGTTCCTCCCCTTCAGCAGCTGGCCAAGTTAATACAA
The DNA here is from genome assembly GCF_001556505.1 of Streptococcus sp. CCH8-H5. Lineage (NCBI taxonomy): Bacteria > Bacillati > Bacillota > Bacilli > Lactobacillales > Streptococcaceae > Streptococcus > Streptococcus sp. CCH8-H5. The sequence goes on from NZ_LSIZ01000081.1 coordinate 24,028, forward strand.
GATAACCATCTTCTACTAGCTTTTCTGCCTTCTGATTCGTAACGATATTTTTATAATAAAGATCGTAAGTATTCTGCTCACCTATTTTCCCATAAATTGGTACGTAATCTGGTGTGGGTTTGACAACTAAATTTAAAAACTGTGACAAGTCACTGTCATTCATGGTAAGACTTATCGTCTGGTAATCTCCTTCAACGTAAGTATGTTTAACAATGGAAATAAGTTCACCATCTTGTGCCGCAGTTTTTACACGATCGGTAGTATCCATCATATTCTGAATAAGACCAACGCCCGCAAAGGCAAAGAGTAAAACAGCAATACTTTTTCGCCAGTTTACAAATCGCGTGACCGTTAACCCTGTAATTGCTAAAAGTAAAATAGTCGCAGGAACAAAAAATCTAAATGGAAATTGAATCAATTCAGCAAATGTATTTCCATTTTCTACTAGATACTGCCATGGAAAAAGACCTGTCGATAAGAAGAAAAAGATAAAATAAATAAAATGCAGTATTTTTTTCCATTTAGCAAATTTCTTCCAATTCAAAACAGCGTAAATAAACTGTAAAATGAGTAACACCATTAAGGAAATTGGGGTATATAGCCAGTATCTTGCAGTTCCATCTATCCCATTCTTACCTATTTCTCTATTTATAAATGGATCTAAGAGATGATTAGTCCCTCTCAAATATAGGAGTACTAACCAGACATTAACAGTCAGTAAGAGGAACAGAATGACTGCTATAAGGACTTGCACGAAGGTTTCCTTTTTCTTAGCGATAGGAGCCTTTACAAAAGTGTAAAGATAAAAAGGAAGATACATCATCACTAGCATCAAAGCACTAAGTACGTGAATCTGAAAAATCAATGCCATTGATAAGGCCAGTCTAATTGGTTCTACTTTTTGATAAAAGACATAGTGAATCGCTGGAATAAAACAAAAAGGTAGTAAAGCTGCTCCCCAACTAGAGAACCCCTGACGCATCGTCCAGTATTGAATAGAGAATGTTGTCGCATAAAGTAAACCTAGTGACAAGGCAATTGTTGTCTTAACTTTACACTGCTTGAGCAAAGCATACATTGAAGACTCAGACAGTATATGTAGTAATACCCTTGACACAATCTGATAACGAAACCAAGTGCGACTTATTAAAACAAGCCCTCCTTGTAAATAGGCAAAAAAAGGACCGTAAAGAGCATTGACAATGCGGCCTGACTGTTGGAATCCATATAAAGATAAAAAGTAAGAAAGGTTACCATTTTTTAGTTGCATAGCAGCTTCATAGAATCTGTTATAGTGAAAGATGGAATCTGAACCTAAAATGACTTTTCTTGTAAATAGTTGTGGTGTAACCAATAACACAGCAAAAGCTATAATAATAAGAGAAACCCACAACTTTTCTCTTGATTTAAAAATTTGTTTCATTGCTATACCTTTCATTCCTATTATAACAAAAAGCTCTATAAAACATATTACCCACATCCAAATTAAAAAGCTGAGAGTATGCTCCCAACTTCTATTAATATTAGTAATTCCAAGCTGACAAACCTTGTGCGTTATAGGCATTCAAGGCTGATTGAATTTGATCCTCAACCGTTGCAGTAGAGCCCCATCCAGGCATTGTCTGAAAAAGACCTGATGCACCTGAACCATTTGCTGCAGTATGGTCACCATTTGACTCACGCGCAATAATTGACTCCCAAGTTGACTGAGGAACACCAGTAGCAGCTGCCATCTGTGCCGCTGCATAAGAACCAACTTCTCCTGCAGTGTTACCATTTGAGAGAGCAACTGACCCACTACCACTTGCAGCAACCGAAGGAGCTGTCCCAGTATTTTGAGTCGACGTAGTATCAGTACTCGTTGTAGCAGTGCTTGTAGTAGCAGTATCTGACTGAGACTTTTCAGCTGCTTCTACCGCTTCTCCTGTTGTTTCTGACTGAGGCTTACTTTCTTCAACCTTTTCTTTATTAGCCTTATTATCTTTACTTGAGCTAATTTCTGTTGATTTTACTAAATCTGCTGTCGATTCTGACGTTGTTGATGCTGTTGAAGGCGCTGGAGTAACAGAATCTGAAAATGCATTAACCAACCCTTTATTAATTAGTGTAGACAGTGATACTGCCAAAATAACAATAAAACTTGTTACAATTGCTACTGGTACCGCCAATGATTTCTTCGCTGCAAATTTAATACGGCGTCCCTTATAACTTTTTTTAAACATAAATCCCTCCTAGTTAATTCTAGTTACATTCATCATAACCTAGTAATATTACTGCCGATTATTTGTATTATGTCTAATGTTACAATTATTTATCAATTTAATAAAAAAATGCCAAAAATCTGGCATTTTTCCCTTATTTGTATGAGGTTTTACTAGTTTTCCTCATAAGTCAGTAATAATGATTTAGTACCAACCATTAGCATTCCAGAAAGCAAGAGCTGCAGTCCATGAACCATAACGGCTTGCTACATAATTATCTGCTACTTTCTCTTGATTTTCAGGAGACAAGTCTCCATTCAAATATGATGATGCTAATTGGTAACGTCCATAATATTGCCCATTTTGAGCTGTATAGCTACCGCTTGACTCACGTTGTGCAATTTCTTCTTTGGCAGCTGCCTCTGAAGAAGAAAGATTTGTATTGGTTGCTTGAGTATCTTCACTTTGTGTAGACTCTGTTGATTGTGTTGATTCAGCAGTTGCTTCTGTTGCTTCTGTTGTAACTGAAGGTTCTGAAGTTTCTTCAGTAGTTTCATTAATTGTTAAGTTTTGACCAATAGAAATCTTATTGGCATCTTGAATACCGTTTTTTGAAACGATTTCATCTACAGTCGTACCATTCTTCTTAGCAATAGCTGAAAGGGTATCGCCTTTTTGAACTGTGTAAGTTTCTGCATTAGCTAAGGCTGTTGCTCCAAGTGTTGCTACTGTAACAAGTCCAAAAAGACCCAATTTTTTAGTGTTAGATGTATTCTTTTTTTGCATGATGATGCTCCTTTATCTATTTATAGTCCAATCCATATTAGTCAAAGATATTAAGTTATTTTATTATTTATGACTAATAGGTAAATCAACGGGCTTATTCTATATAGGGATTTTTCAATCCAGATTAGGCTGAAGAACTATAACCATATATCTATGATACCTTGGAAATATAACATCCCCTTGTTAGGGATATTAAAAATATTACAAGTAGGTTGGGATTAGACGAAAAAAGAACGCCTACGTGGGCGTCCATCTAAAATTTCTAGGTCTTAAGACCTAGTTTTTATTTATCTCAACGAATTAACTCTTAAGATAAAAAAGCATTAATCCTAAAGCTAAAATAGCAATAATTGATAAGGTATCTCGACTATTCCATGAAAGTCGACGATATTTTGTTCGTCCTTCACCACCTTGATAGCCTCGTGCCTCCATAGCAATCGCCAGAGCATCTGCTCGTTTAAAGCTTGACGCAAACAAAGGAATTAAAATAGGTATTATTGAGCGTACCTTTTGAATAATATTTCCTTCACCAAAGTCAACACCACGCGCCTTTTGAGCATTCATAATACGAGTTGTATCATCCATCAAAGTTGGTACAAAACGTAGACTCAAAGATAGCATTAAACCAATTTCATGTGCTGGCACTTTGAAAACAGTAAGAGGTTTTAAAAGTGATTCAACTGCATCAGATAAACTTAAAGGTGTTGTCGTTAGAGTAAGTAGGGTGGAAAAACTAATAATGAGGATAAATCTAAGGAATATCATCCAACCTTGATTTAAACCAACTTCCGTAATCTTTAAAAAGCCGATAGACCAAAGCACACTCCCTTTTGTATTGAAGAAAACTTGAAATAGGGTAGAAAATAAAATAATCCAAATCATCGGTTTAATTCCACCTAAAAAGAAACCAAGTTTTATTTTAGACAAGAAAACCAAGAAAAGTGTAAATAAAGTTATTACAGCATAAGTTAAGGGATTATTAGCCCAAAAGATAATAACAATATAAATCAGCATGGCTAATAATTTACTTCTAGGGTCTAATCGGTGTATAAAAGAGTCCCCAACAATATAACGTCCAATAATTAACTTATCCATGCGACACCACCTCTACGAATTCCTCGATTGTAATAGGGAGAGTTTCAAATCGATAACCTTTTTCTTGTAGCTGTAGTGCAAACTCTGTAATTTTAGGAACACCTAATTGCTTTTCTTTAAGAAAAGTAACCTTTTGAAAAACATCTTTAGGAGCTCCCGAAAATACCAGTTGCCCTTTTTCCATAACATTCACAGCTGTTGCATAATCGGCAACATCATCCATCAAGTGAGTAACTAAAACAATCGTCATTCCAGAAAGATGTAACTCCTTAAAGAGAGACATCAATTCCTTCCGTCCCTGTGGGTCTAGACCGGCAGTCGGTTCATCCAGCACTAGAATATCTGGTTGCATAGCTAGAATCCCTGCAATGGCAACACGTCGCATTTGCCCTCCTGATAAATCAAAAGGATTCTGACCATGAAATTCTTCCGGGAGTCCAACTAATTTTAGACTTTCAATAGCACGTTGTTCTGCTTCTTCCTTAGAAACTCCGAAATTTTGAGGTCCAAAGGCAACATCCTCTAAAACAGTCTCTGCAAATAACTGACTTTCTGGAAATTGAAAAACTAAACCTACTTTCTTACGAATTGGTTTTATGTCCTTGTTCTTTGATTGACTGGTTATGATAGTATCATCAACTTGAACCTGACCACTAGTTGGTATATAGAGGCCATTCAAGAGCTGCATAATAGTAGATTTACCACTTCCTGTATGTCCAATAAAGGCTGTATATGAACCATCTTTTATCGTCGTTGTCAATTCAAAAAGGGCACGCCCCTCAAAAGGAGTACCCGCTTGATAGATATAACTTACATTTTCGAGAGAGATTCCCATAATTGTTCTACCAATTCCTTTTCTGTCAGATAGTCTTCACACTCTATCAGACCTTTATTTCTTAGCTTTTGAGTTAATAATGCACTAAAAGGGATATCCAAACCTAAGTCAACCAACTCTGTGCCTCTACTAAATAGTTCACGAGGACTTGAAACAGACTCCACTTTACCTTTTTTCAAAACCAAAACACGGTCGCTCAAAGCGACCTCATCGAGATCATGAGTAATTGATAAAACAGTCATTCCGTATTCTTTACGAATAGCTTTAATAGATTGAATCAATTCCTGGCGACCTTCTGGGTCCAGCATGCTAGTTGCCTCATCCAAAATCAAAATTGATGGTCTCATAGCTACAATACCTGCGATAGCCACACGTTGTTTTTGACCTCCAGATAATCTAGCTGGCTCTCTATCCTTAAATTCTGACATTCCTACAAATTCCAGAGCCTCTTGAACCCTTGAAGCCATTTCTTCATAGGGAACGCCTTTATTTTCAAGACCAAAAGCAACATCGTCTTCAACAGTTGCCCCAACAAATTGATTATCTGGATTTTGAAAGACCATGCCAATCTTATCACGAATATCCCAGACATTCTCTTCTGTTAATTCTTGACCATCAACGATAATCTGCCCAGACTCTGCCACTAATAGTCCATCAATAAGACGTGCTGTCGTGGATTTTCCAGAACCATTATGCCCTACAATGGATAGCCACTCCCCACGTTTCACGTGAAACGATACATCATCAAGAATATAGGATGGTTGATCTTGATGATATTTAAACTTTAAATTTTTTATTTCAATCATTTGTTTATCGTACTACTTGAAAGTATCCTTAAATAAGAAACCTGCACCTTTGAAATAATCATAGCCTGAGTAAATTGTAAAGAACAAAGCGATATAAAGCATAATTGTTCCAATAAAATGCAAATGACACAATAATAGAATGATAGATAACATCTGAGTCACTGTCTTAATCTTACCAGGCATAGCTGCAGCGAGAACTGTACCACCGTTTTCCACTAATAAAAGACGAAGACCTGTGACTGCAAGCTCACGACAGATAATAACTGAAACCACCCAGGCTGGCGCTTGATCAATACCGACTAACATAATAAATGCTGACATCACTAGCATCTTATCTGCCAATGGATCTGCAAATTTCCCGAAATTAGTAACAACATGCCATTTTCGTGCCAAATAGCCATCTAAATAATCTGTAATACTGGCAATAGCAAAGACAACCGCCGCAGCAATATGCATGATATTACTTGACGCAAGTGATGTCATCAATAAAAAGATAGGAATCAAAATAATTCTAGCAAGTGTCAATAAGTTAGGTAAATTTTCTTTTTTAAACATTTCTTCTCGATTCTATTGGATTCTTAATGTTAGGTAGCTAGGTGTATTTTTATCTAATTGCGATAAATCAAGTGACTCCCCATTTACCTTTAGAGTTACTTTTGAAGATTGAGCAATGATAATTTGAGTTGGTTTCGTTTTATCAGAAAAATCTAAAGAGTATTTTGAATTTTTCGTTTTTGAAAGGAGGTAACTCTCTGAACTCTCTGAAGTCTCTGAATTATCTACTGAAAACCAGGTGTCATCATTATTTTCTGATAACTCTACATCTAAAACTACTGAAGAATTTACATTGGAGAAATCAACCATTAGCTGATTTCCTTGAGTTGTCGTTGTTACATTTGCCCCCGAAACGGTAACCTCAGAAATGCTTCGTGACGATTTAGCCTTACTAGCCGTTGATAGATGATTAACTGTAGAGATAATATTCGGTTTTATCACCTGAGGTTGATTAGAAAGATGTCTAATAATAATATAACCTACTGAACAAATAATAAGTAACGAAACCGCACTAAGAATTAGTAAAGGTAGATAGTTAGACTTTCTTTTTTCTTCACGTTTATGCTTTAAAAAGCGTGACATAGGAGCTTTGGTAGCTAAGCTTTCTTCCTTACGTTCAACTGGTTTCTTTTCTTTTTTTAGTTTTTGCTCGTTCTGTCTCTGCTCCTCAAACAGACGCTTTCCATCTAAACCAACCGAAGTGGCATACTTTTCAAGCGCTTCTTGCTGAATGTCCTCTGGCAAAGCTTTAAGTTGATCCATTTCCATAGCCAGAAGAAACTGAGCTTCGACTCCAGAAATTTTTTCTACATCATATAAACTTAATTCTTTCTTTATACGTGCTGCACGTAATTGCTCACCTAGAGAGTGTAACTTCATTTTTCCCCTTTCTAATATTCTTCTTTGTTTTCGTGTCTCTATTATAGCAAATAATCACTTATTTAGGGAAGACAACAAAATCGGTAATCTCTATATTTGAGAGATAATGATTCAAAAAATCCTTCAAATCCTTGGAAGTAATGCTCATCAGTTCCTGACCAAAATCAAAGTATGTTTTATCATTCTCAAAATAAGCTAAATACTGACTTCCTAAATTCTGGATATTATCTAGACTACGTAAAAATTCACCATACAAAGCTTTCTTTTGCAAATCCAATGCCTCATCCGTCAACAGTCTTTTTTTATCTGCCGACGTCATCACTTGACGAATTAAACTTGACATACGGATAGGTTCTGCAGTGTCCATAGTCATAATGACAAATGAATATCGATTAGATACCTCGTATTCAATTGACACAGACTCATCTATTTTTCCTTCAGCATACCAATTTTGATAATAAGGAGACGTCCAGCCAAACAGTAAATTAAACAATAACTGTACCAGTATGTTTTCTCTCATACGATTATCAGTAAAAGGAACACTCTTAAAACCAATGGCTAGCTTTGAGATGAAAATCTCCATTTGAAGACTATCTAATTTTTGGATATCTGACTCAATCGGGTTCTTTTCTTTTTCAACTATACTCTCAGGTAGTGTAAACTCACTTTGTTTTTCATTGACAAAAGTGTAAATATCTTCAACATCAAAATCACCTACCAAAACGAGATGACAGTTTGCTGGTTTGTAAAAGCAATCAAAATTATCTTTCAAATCCTTTACAGTAATTTTTTCAATGCTATCAACACTTCCAGCAATGTCTTGCCCTAATATAGTATTGGGATACAAACTTTGTAAACAACCCAGATATACTCTATAATCAGGATCATCCTGATACATATTTATTTCTTGTTCAATAATTCTTTTTTCATGGTTGACAGCATCTTCGGAACTTGTAAACTTCGATGTAAACTTTAATAAAAGTTCTAAAGACTCCTCAAAGTGATCAAGGGTAGAGAAATAATATGTTGTCTTATCCAAGGTTGTAAAAGCATTGACATCAGCTCCAAGCTTGACAAAATCCAATGTCACATCCCTTCCCTGCTCATCCTCAAATAGCTTGTGTTCCAGAAAATGAGCAATACCTGCAGGATAAGATTGTAACTCACCATCAATATAAAAGTGATTATCTAGCGCCCCAAAATTCGTTGACAAAAAGGCGGCTTTTTCTAAAAATCCTTTTTTCTTAATAATTGATAAAGACATACCATTATCTAAAATTGCTGAATAAACTTCTTCATCAATTTTTTGATAATAACGTTTCTTCAAAGCAGCCATTCTAAGACACTCCTTCTAAAAAGAACAAACTCTGTAGCTTAACTTGACGCGCTACACGGCAAACATCTTTTTTAGTAACCTTCTCAATCTCATCTAACCAATTCTCTAATGAAAGACTTTTATCGCCAAAAATCACCTTATTAAAACGTTGTTCCACCAATGTTAAGGCATGATCTTCAGAGAGTAGGGCATTCATTCGTATGATTTTTTTGGTTTGATTCAGGAGAGAACTTGAAAAACGTCCTAATTTAATATAATTCAATTCTCTACTAATTCCTCGCATAGCCTGATTTCTATTAGATTTTTCAATTCCAGCGTAAACTTCTAGTAAACCTGTAAAGACATCAAATTGACTACTAATTGAATAAGCCAATCCTTCCTTTTCTCGAAGCGTTGTAAATAAAGCAGAGTGGGCAAATTCACCAAACATGGCATTGAATACAATTAAAGCAAAGTAATCTTTATCTCCATATTGACATGAAAATTGGTACCCTAATTGTAAAATAGATTGACTACTCTGTCTAGGTTCTATCTTTTCTTTCACCACATTGACATAAGGTTGACTATAGCTAAACTGTAAATCAACTTGACGTCCCTCCAAAGGAAAACGATGTAAACCTTGGAGTACTTGATAATCATCAAATTCTCCAACCATAAAGATATCAATACGATCTCTTGTCAACATACTTTGAAATTCTTGATAAGCTGTAAACGAAGTCTCGGCTTCAACAAGTTCTGCTTGACCATATTTGGGAACTTTCAAGCCTTCATTTACAAAATAAAGCTCTCTTCCCTTAACTTCACTGTAATAGTAATTATTCTCTGTGTCAACATCAAGGTAGGTCTTTAAATTTTGTTTCTCTATATCAAATACTCTATTTTGGTATTGAGCTACTCTTGACAGTGGCTTGTAAAGACACTCTTTCAAAAATCCTAGAACTTCCCAAAATAATCCATTATTCGTAGGGATAAAGGCATCCTTCAGGTATGTCAACTCTATGTCAACACTATGTGTCAACCCTTTAGTTAACACTCTAGTTGACAACTGTGTTCCATAAAGAGAAGCTAATCTCTCTTTAAAAGACTGTACTGTTGGATACGTCTGATTGGCTGTAGCCAACATTTGTGAAACCAGAGCTCGTTTAGCAATTGTTTGTTTATTCAAAGAACCTGTCATTCGAAAAACAATACGATTAGTTTTATATTTTTGTGTTGGAATGAAGTGTACATAGACACCATCAGCAATTTTCATTGATAACCTCTAAAAAGTTTATGCTTCCAATTATACCATTTTTATGCTATCTTATCTCAAGAGAAAGTTGAGGTACTATGGAATATAAATTATTTGATGAATACATCACACTGCAGGCACTTTTAAAAGAATTAAGTATCATTCATAGTGGCGGAGCTATTAAAGGTTTTTTAGCTAACAATACCGTTTTATTCAATGGTGAGGATGAAAAACGTCGTGGAAAAAAACTTCGTTATGGGGATGTTATTACTATTCCGTCTGAGGAACTTGAAATAACGATTATAGCTCCTACAACAAATGAAATTGAAGAGCATCAAAAAGAAGTCGCTGAAAAAGCACGTGTTGCTGCCATTGTAAAAAAAATGAATCAGGATAATAAAAAGAAACAAAAGGCACATCCGTCAAAAGAAGGCAATAAAACTAAACGAAAACCCGTTCGTTTCCCAGGAACCTAACTATGTGGCTCGAAAATATTGATATTCAACACTTTAGAAATTATACTGAAGCCTCTGTGAGCTTCTCACCTCATCTCAATATTTTTCTTGGTCGCAATGCTCAAGGAAAAACAAATATTCTTGAGGCCATCTATTTTCTAGCATTGACACGTAGTCATCGGACTCGTTCAGATAAGGAACTGATTCAATTTCAGCAAAATACTCTCAAACTGAACGGCATCGTGCATCGTCAGAGTGGAAAACTACCTCTGGAAATCAGTTTATCTAATAAAGGCCGCATAACAAAGGTCAACCACCTCAAACAAGCTAAATTATCCGATTATATCGGTCACATGACAGTGGTACTCTTTGCTCCTGAGGATTTACAACTTGTAAAGGGATCTCCAAGCCTAAGACGTAAATTTATAGATATTGATTTAGGACAGATTAAGCCTGTTTACCTTTCAGACCTATCAAGTTATAATCATGTACTCAAGCAACGTAATGCCTATCTCAAATCTACTGACAATGTAGACATTAATTTTCTCTTAGTGTTAGATGAACAGCTTTCCGATTTTGGAGCACGCGTTATCAAACATAGACTAGAATTTATCAAGCAATTAGAGGAAGAGGCAGATAGACATCATAGTAATCTCTCAAATCAGATAGAGCGCCTTAAAATCTCCTACGAATCTAATATCCCATTCGGGAATAACAAAGTTATTCGTGAATCATTTTTAACCACGTTAAAGCAAAATCACAAAAGGGATATCTTCAAAAAGAACACTGGTGTTGGTCCACATAGGGATGATTTGACATTTTACATTAATGACATGAACGCATCTTTCGGCAGTCAGGGGCAACAACGTAGTCTCATTCTTTCTTTAAAAATGGCTGAGATTGCTCTGATAAAAAAAGTAACAGGTGAATTTCCAATTCTTCTCCTCGATGATGTCATGAGTGAGCTTGACAATCACCGTCAACTCAAACTGTTAGAAAGTATTGACGAAGAGGTTCAAACCTTCATGACGACAACTTCACTTGATCATCTGAGTAACCTACCACCCGATTTAAAGACCTTCTTAGTCAAGAATGGTATTATTTGTGAAAAACAAGTCGATTAAGCGACTTGTTTTTCTGTTTTCTGTGCTTTACATATATGACAGGTGATGTAAAAAAGAGTGTAAACAAAAACCCACCCAAACCCTTTGTTAACAATTTTGTTTGTGTAAATATATTGTAAACCTCTGTAAAAACCAATGTAAAGAAAAAGTACTTGCCTGAAGTAAGTACTTTTATGTTTTTTTAATGAGCTGAGTAGTTAGGCGCCTCGTTTGTAATTTGAACATCGTGAGGGTGACTTTCAATAAGTCCTGCACCTGACATTTCAACAAACTGAGCTTTGTCATGTAAAGCCTGGATATCTTCTGCACCTGTATAACCCATACCTGCACGAATACCGCCAATCAATTGGAATACGATATCAGCAGCAGAACCTTTATAAGCTACACGGCCTTCAATTCCTTCTGGAACAAGTTTATTCGCTTCATTAACTGCACCTTGGAAGTAACGATCGCTTGATCCCTTCTTCATCGCTGCAATTGATCCCATACCACGGTAAGATTTGTATTTACGACCTTGGAAAATCTCAGTTTCACCTGGTGCTTCATCAGTACCAGCAAACATAGAACCAAGCATTACAGCATTACCACCTGCTGCAAGAGCTTTTACAATATCACCTGAGTATTTGATACCGCCATCAGCAATGATTGTTTTTCCGTATTCACGCGCAACACTAGCTGCATCGTAAATAGCAGTGACTTGAGGAACACCTACACCCGCAACCACACGTGTTGTACAAATAGAACCTGGTCCGATACCTACTTTAACAACATCGACACCTGCTTCATAAAGTGCACGCGCACCTTCAGCTGTTGCGATATTTCCTGCAATCAAAGTACGGTCTGGGAAGTGGGCACGAATTTCAGCAATTTTACGAAGAACACCTGCTGAATGACCATGTGCAGTATCAATGACAATAGCATCTGCGCCTGCTTCAAAAAGAGCTTCTGCACGTTCAAAGGTATCAGAAGTAACACCTACAGCACCTGCTACCAAAAGACGACCGAACTCATCCTTAGCTGCATTAGGAAACTCAATAACTTTTTCGATATCCTTAATAGTAATAAGTCCTGATAAACGACCTTCTTCATCAACTAGAGGTAGCTTTTCAATACGATGCTCATGAAGAATACTTTCAGCTGTTTCAAGATCTGTTTCAACTGGAGCAGTGACCAATTTCTCAGAAGTCATGTGTTCTGAAATTGGAGTATCGTAATTAGAGATAAAACGCATATCACGGTTTGTGATAATACCAACCAATTTACGATTTTCAAGTGTCTCAACAATTGGAACCCCTGAGATACGGTAACGCTGCATCAACTCTTCAGCTTCAGCAACTTTATTTTCAGGCGTTAGGAAGAATGGATCAATGATGACACCATTTTCAGAGCGCTTTACTTTTCGAACTTCTTCAGCTTGTTCCGCAATAGACATGTTTTTGTGAATGACACCCAAACCACCTGCACGAGCAATTGAGATAGCCATCTTACTATCTGTGACCGTATCCATGGCTGCAGTGATAATTGGGATATTTAATGTCAAATTTTTAGCCAATTTCGTCTTCAAGTTGACGTTGTTTGGTAGAACATGACTTTCCGCAGGAATAAGCAATACGTCATCAAAAGTGTAACCTTTTTTCAAGAATTTAGTGTCCCAATTTGACATTATAATCGTCCTCTTTTCTCAAAGTTTTGAGGTACAAAAACCCCAGCCTATTTTTTAATTGTTAATATCATATCATGCTAAAATGATTTGTCAACAGATTTCGCATAAGATTCTAAGAAAACCTTTTTCCAAATAAAAATAGAGCTCCAGATTATCTTGAGTCCCTACTTTTTATTTCTTAGAAATACTTAATTCCCATCGCTTCTTTTACTTCCGCCAATGTTTGTCCAGCAACTTCACGCGCTGCTTGACTACCTTTTTCAAGCATACGGAAAACTTCTCCCATATCCTTGGCATATTCTAAACGACGTTCACGAATTGGAGCTAACTCACGTTCTAAGATTTCTAGAAGATAACGTTTTGTCTTCACATCTCCTAAACCACCTCGTTGATAATGTTCTTTCATTTCAGCAATTGTAGTAGCATCCTCTTCGCGACCAAAGATATCAAGATAATGGAAAACCATATTACCTTCAATTTGGCCTGGATCTTCCACACGAATATGATTTGGATCCGTATACATGCTCATGACTTTTTTACGAACAGTGTCCTCATCATCTGAAAGGAAGATACCATTACCTAAGGATTTTGACATCTTAGCATTTCCGTCTAGACCTGGAAGGCGTCCTGCAGCTTCATTTTTAGGGTAGATTCCCTCTGGCTCAACCAAAATATCACAATGATAAGTATGATTGAAGCTACGTGCAATTTCACGTGTCTGCTCAATCATTGGCTTTTGGTCATTACCTACAGGAACATAATTTGCTTTAAAGGCCGTGATATCAGCTGCCTGAGAAATTGGATAAACTAAAAAGCCTGTTGGAATAGATTCTCCGAAGCCTTTTTGAGCAATTTCCGTCTTAACCGTTGGGTTACGCTCTAAACGTGCCAATGAAACTAGGTTCATGTAATACATAGTCAACTCAGCCAACTCAGGAATCTGACTTTGAATGAAAATAGTCGACTTCGTTGGATCCAAACCTACAGAGAGATAATCTAAAGCAACATTCCCAATTGATTCTTTGATAATCTCTGACTCTTTGGCGTGATCCGTAAGGGCTTGCTGATCAGCCAAAAAGACAAACATGTTATATTTATCTTCGTTTTGTAAAAGGACACGATTTTTTAAACTACCAACATAGTGTCCTAGATGAAGTTTCCCTGTTGGACGGTCTCCCGTCAAAATAATAGGTTTCGTCATATAATTACCTCTCTAATACAAAAAAATCCCCACGCAAAAACATGCGTGAGGGCGTTAATCACTTTTGATACGCGGTACCACCTCAGTTGATAACTCTTTCTGAAGCTATCATCTCAAACCTTCTCAACAAAGAAGTTGCACGATAAGGGGTGCCAAACCTAACGTTTATGTGTTCACGTTAACCGTCAATTCTCTTCAGCCCATTCATTCCACCTTCATACTGGTTTTCAGCAACCACCAGCTCTCTATAAAAAAGGAAAGAATTACTCTTCTGATGACTATTATTCTACATTGTTTTATCTATTCTTGTCAAGATTATGTTTCTAGTTTCACGTGAAACACAACCTTAGATACAACCAAAATAGTCAATACTTGACGGAAACTAAAAAAGACTTGATAATAAGAATATCATTTCTAGGAGATAATATATGAAACGTCGAATAATAGATATACTTTTAGTTACAATCGGTTCTTTTATAGCTTCGGTTGGCTATAATTCACTTTTAGTTAAGAATAATATTGCCTCGGGTGGTGTCGGGGGACTAGCCATTAGTTTAAACGCCCTTTTTGGTTGGAACAATGCTAACTTCGTCTTAGCAACCACCATCCCTTTGTTAATTTTATGTTGGTGCTTTCTTGGTCGCGAAGTTCTCCTAAAAACCTTCTATGGGTCTCTTATCTTCCCAACTTTTATTAAATTAACCGAGGGCTTACCTACACTCACCAAACAACCTTTGTTGGCTGCTATTTTTGGTGGGATTGTATTAGGGTTAGGACTAGGAATAGTCTTTTATGGAAATTCCTCAACTGGGGGAACTGGAATTATCACACAAATTCTCCACAAGTATACGCCACTCCCACTAGGAATGGTACTACTTATTGTTGATGGAATCATTGTCGCAATCAGTGCTATTGCCTTTCCACCTGATACTGTTATGTACTCCATTCTCTCACTTGGAGTTGTTTCTCTTACAATTGATAAAATGATGGTCGGACTCAATTCATCACGAAATCTTCTAATCATTTCGCAAAATAGTGAACAAATCCTAAAATACATCACTAGAGTGGCTGATAGAGGTGCAACAAAAATTCCAGTTCTTGGTGGACATACTGGACATGCACAAAATATGATTATGACTACCTTGTCAACTCATGAGGTTCCAAAAGTTCAAGAAGAAATCCAAAAAATAGATGAAACTGCCTTTATCGTCATTGTTCCTGCTTCTACAGTTATGGGACGTGGATTTAGCCTCCAAAAAGATTACCAAAGAGTTCCAAATGACTTTATTAATCCCTTATAAAATCGATTGAAATAAAGTCTAATTTCTCGTAAAATAGTAGTTAAGAATAAAAATAAAGGATATTATATGCTTACTGTATCGGATGTATCGCTTCGTTTTAGCGATCGTAAACTTTTTGATGATGTTAATATTGCCTTCACGCCAGGTAATACTTACGGTCTTATCGGTGCCAATGGTGCTGGTAAATCTACTTTTTTGAAAATTTTAGCTGGTGATATCGAACCAACAACAGGACATATCTCTCTTGGTCCTGATGAGCGTCTTTCTGTTCTTCGTCAGAACCACTTTGACTATGAAGATGAACGCGTCATTGATGTTGTTATCATGGGGAATGAACGCCTCTACGATATTATGAAAGAAAAAGATGCCATCTACATGAAGGAAGATTTTTCAGATGAAGATGGTGTCCGTGCTGCTGAATTAGAAGGACTCTTTGCTGAATTGGGTGGTTGGGAAGCTGAAAGCGAAGCCTCACAATTGCTTCAGAACCTAAATATCTCAGAAGACCTTCACTATCAAAACATGAGTGAATTGGCTAATGGTGACAAGGTGAAGGTGCTCCTTGCAAAAGCACTCTTTGGTAAACCTGATGTACTACTTCTTGACGAACCTACCAACGGTCTTGATATCCAGTCAATCTCATGGCTTGAAGATTTCTTGATTGATTTTGAAAATACGGTCATTGTCGTATCCCATGACCGTCACTTCTTGAATAAGGTGTGTACGCATATGGCCGACCTTGACTTTGGTAAAATCAAACTCTATGTCGGTAACTATGACTTCTGGAAACAATCTTCAGAATTGGCTGCACGCTTGCAGGCTGACCGTAATGCAAAAGCAGAAGAAAAAATCAAAGAACTTCAAGAATTCGTTGCACGTTTCTCTGCCAACGCTTCAAAATCTAAACAAGCGACTTCTCGTAAGAAAATGCTTGATAAAATTGAACTAGAAGAAATCGTCCCATCAAGTCGTAAATATCCATTCATCAATTTTAAAGCAGAGCGTGAAATCGGCAATGACCTTCTAACAGTTGAAAATCTCACTGTTAAGATGGATGGTGAGACTATTCTTGATAACATTAGTTTCATCTTGCGACCAGGAGATAAGACTGCCATCATCGGTCAAAACGATATTCAAACAACTGCATTAATTCGTGCTCTTGCTGATGATATTGACTACGAAGGTACAATCAAATGGGGTGTTACTACTAGCCACTCTTACCTTCCAAAAGATAATTCTAAAGACTTTGCATCCGGTGAATCAATTCTCGAATGGCTCCGTCAATTTGCCGAAAAAGGGGAAGATGATGATACCTTCTTGCGTGGATTCCTTGGACGTATGCTCTTCTCAGGAGATGAGGTTAATAAATCTGTTAGTGTTCTCTCAGGGGGAGAAAAGGTACGTGTCATGCTTTCTAAGCTCATGCTTTTGAAATCTAACGTCCTTCTTCTAGATGATCCTACTAATCACTTGGATTTGGAATCAATCTCAAGTCTGAATGATGGCGTCCGTGACTTCAAAGAGTCTGTTATCTTTGCCAGTCATGACCATGAATTTATCCAAACAATAGCGAACCACATCGTAGTCGTTTCTAAAAATGGGGTTATTGACCGTATTGATGAAACTTATGATGAATTCCTTGAAAATGAAGAAGTGCAAGCTAAAGTCAAAGCACTATGGGCTGATTAAACTATAAAAAGATGCAGGTTGGGATATCCCAACCTGTCTTAGTATCATTATGACAAATAAAAAATACCATACGACTTTATTATTTTATCTGGCTGCCTTTTTCTTGCCAGTACTAATCATGATAGGTGTTCTGTATAGCCAAAAAATCTATCCTGGTAGTGAGCGGACTATTTTAACAAGTGATGGTTTTCATCAGTATGTGATTTTTGCAACTGGACTTAGGAATATACTTCATGGAGATGGAAGCCTCTTTTACACCTTTACAAGTGGGCTAGGTCTTAATTTCTATGCTCTAACAAGCTATTACTTAGGTTCCTTCTTGTCTCCACTTTACTATTTCTTTACTGTCAACCAAATGGCCGATGCTTTTTATTATATAACACTGCTTAAGTTTGGTCTTATTGGGCTCTCAGGAGCTTTTAGCTTTAAGCGTCTCTTTACAAAAGTGTCAAGAAGTTTCATCCTATGTCTTTCTACAGGATTTGCTTTGATGAGCTTTGCTACCAGTCAGTTAGAAATTAACACCTGGCTAGATGCCTTTATTCTAGCACCTCTAATCATATTAGGTTTACACCTCTTACTAAGATTCAATAGACGGGGCTTATACTTTTTTAGTCTAACCTGCCTTTTTATCCAAAACTACTATTTTGGATATATGATGGCTATTTTCCTAACCCTTTACACCATAGTACAATTGATAACTATCAAGGGGTGGAAGAGTAAGATTCTTCATTTCATAGACTTTGGAATTGTCTCTATACTAGCTGGTTTAAGTAGTGCTGTCATGCTGCTGCCAACGCTACTTGACTTGACAACACATGGTGAAAAATTTACAGGTGCGTCAAGTTTGTTGACAGAGTCTACCTATTATTTTGACTTCTTTGCGAAAAATCTCGTTGGAGTTTATGATACTACTAAATTCGGATCAATCCCTATGATTTATGTGGGAATCTTACCTTTGATTCTTTTTCTACTTTTCTTTATTAGTAGGGAAATCAAGCTATCATTACGTCTAGGTTACCTCTTATTAGTAGCTTTCTTTATCGCTAGTTTCTACTTACAACCTCTTGATTTGTTTTGGCAAGGTATGCACACGCCTAACATGTTTCTCCATCGCTATTCTTGGCTCCTATCTCTCCTAACTGTTCTTTTAGCAGGAGAAACACTCAACCGAATTAGAAAGTTTTCTTTTAAAAGGCTCCTCCTATCTTTCTTAGGATTGAGTACCGCTTACTTACTAACTTGGATCTTTCAATCTCACTATAGCTTCATTGAACCAGTCTCCTGGCTATTAAGTCTAGCATTTCTCCTAGCCTATGCCATTCTATTTACTAGCTATTTTAGCCAGCAGGTTCCTGGGAGTGTTTTTCGCTGTTTCACCTTCTTATTCTGCATTTTTGAGCTTACATTAAGTACTTACTATGTTGTTGGAGCTCTTGGAAATGAGTGGGTATTCCCAACTCGTGAAGGCTATCTACAAAATATGTCTGCCATTACAAAACTAGTTTCAAAAACTAAGCAAGCGAATAAGACTTTTTACCGTACTGAAAGGTTAGAGGCTCAAACTGGTAACGACAGTATGAAATTCAATTATAATGGTATTTCTCAGTTTTCATCCATTCGAAATACCGCTTCAAGCTCAACACTCGATAGGTTAGGCTTCAAATCTGAAGGGACTAATTTAAACCTACGTTACCAAAATAACACCATTATCGCTGATAGTCTCTTCGGAATAAAATATAATTTATCGAACTTTGACCTTAATAAGTATGGTTTTAATCACATAACTTCTGAGAAAACAATGGGACTTTATCAAAATAATAATGCAAGCCAGCTTGCTATCTTAACTGATGGCATTTACAATAATATTGACTTCACTGTCAATACGCTTGACAATCAAACTAGCTTGCTGAATACTCTCTCTGGACTTAACTTAACCTATTTTAAACGAGCTCCATCTCAACTGTTTGATAAGGATGCTAGATCTTTGAATCAGCGCGTGGCTAAAAACGTTAGCAACTCGAATAAAGATTTTGTAACAATCACCTATCAAGTTATTGCTCCACCACATAGTCAACTCTATGTTAGTATTCCTAATATTTCTTGGTCTGATGACAATAACCACTCTCTGTCAATTACTGTAAACGGTGTGGCAAAGAATCAAGTTACTGACAATACCTTTGATTTTTTTGACCTTGGCTACTTTGAAACAGAGTCAATGGTTACCATCAAACTTAGTTTCTCTGGCAATAAAGCAATATCCTTTGATAATCCTAGTTTTTATGCCCTTGATACTCAAAACTATCAGATAGCTATGGATACTATTAATGAACGTGATAGCAAGGTTACTACGTCAAAAAATAAAGTGTTCGTTGATTATAGCAGTAAAACGAATGCGTCACTATTCTTTACCATTCCATATGATAAGGGATGGACAGCGACCATAAATCATAAAAAAGTTAAGATTCAACGAGCTCAAAAGGGGTTCATGAAAGTCGATGTCCCTAGTGGAAGAGGAAAAGTTGTTCTAACCTTTATTCCCTATGGACTTAAGACAGGTTCATTGATTAGTCTATTGGCAAGTATCATATTTTGTTGCTACGCTTACTTCATCAGAAAAACAACTATTATTCAAAAAAGCTGATTATCTTAAATTAAATAGGTCTGGAACAAGTGTTCCAGACCTATTTAACTTTGGGTACAAAAAAACTCAAGCTATACAACTTGAGGTGTCTTATCACTCCGCCAGTAGGACTCGAACCTACGACATCATGATTAACAGTCATGCGCTACT